>JAGQPO010000165.1 GCA_020426665.1 Planctomycetales bacterium | reverse complement strand
GGAGAGTTCGGCGACAAACTACAAGGATTTTGAAAATGCTCTAGGGTTTTGAAAGACTTGTACAGCGGACTTTCAGCCCGTTGCAACCAACCTTTGTCGACGGACTGGAAGTCTGTCGTACCATAAGATTTGTCGACAGACTGGAAGTCTGTCGTACCATAAAAAAAGCATTGACGAAGCAATTGCCTTTTTTCGATTAACCGGCATTCCGCGCGTCGGATCAATCGACTTTGTCTTCCGGTACGATTTTCTTTTCTTGCCAGTAGAAACCGTCGGCGCGTTTTTCCAGGATGCGGTGTGCGCTTCCGGGCGCCAGTGGGGCTTCGTGTTGGGGCAGGAATGCACTCAGTCGGTCAATGACCGCGCGGTGGCTGGTCGATTTTTCGGTAAAGATCAGATTGGTTTGCTCGAACGGATCGGCAACGGTGTCGTACAACTCTTCACCTCCGTCGGCGTAGACGATGTAGCGCCAACGGGTGTCGCAAACCGAATGATTACCAGCATTGTGCGTACAGATCGCGGGACGTTGGCGTGGCTGTTCGGGGTTGATCAATTGGGGAAGCAGACTCAATCCCTGTTGCCCGTCGGGAACCGGCAACCCGGTCAGCTCGGACAGTGTGATGTACAGGTCAAGCAACTCCGCCGGCTGGTTGCATTTGACCGCCGCGGGGACATCGAATGCCGTCAGCCCCTTGGGAACGGAGATGATCAACGGGACCCGGGTTGAATGTCGCCACAGGCTGTTCTTTCCGGAGATTGCTTTTTCACCCATGTGATATCCGTGGTCACTCCACAGGACGACGATCGTGTTGTCGGCCAGTCCTGATGCATCCAATTGATCCAAGATGCGTCCAACTTGGCTGTCGACAAAGCTGACCGATGCCAGATAGGAACGCGTCAGATTTTTCAGTTGATTACTTTCTCGCAGCCAGCTGGTCCGGGGTTCTGGCAAATCCCAGTGGATGTACCAAGATGACTCGGGCGTGTCGTTACGATCACCGTCCAAGATCGGCGGCAATATCAATGTTTCCTCGGGGTACATGTCGTACCATTTTTGTGTCACGTAACACGGCACGTGTGGCAGAAAGAATCCGGCGGCCAAAAAGAACGGTTGATCGGGCGTTTTGGAAAGCTCCGCAAGTTGGTCGACGGCCCAACTTGCGACTACCCAATCGCCTTTGTCCTGGTCCTTGTGCGGAAAGGTTCCCCAGTCCATTAGCGCGTGGTTACCACCGGGTGTTTCGCCGATCAGTTTCTTTGCGGGGCGGGCGCCTACGGTTGCGGGCGGTCCCCAGACGTCCGCTTCCAGATCGGAGCCTTTGCCACGCCCGTGTCCGCCGTGGTGAATTTTTCCGCCGATCAAACTTTTGTAGCCGTGGTGGTTAAAGTGTTGCGGCATGGTCACCAGATCCGAAAGTTCATCGACATTTCGAATCCACGGAGCTAGCCCGTAGACGCCGGTTGTCGTCGGACGGCGGCCGGTCATGATCGATGTGCGGCTGGGGTTGCAAAGCGGAGCTTGGCAGTGTGCGTTGGTGAACGTGACCCCGCGTGATGCGAGTCTGGCCATCGCCGGAGTTTTGGCCTGGGGGTGTCCACCGAGGGGTTCGACCCAATCATTCAGGTCGTCAATCGCAATCATCAGAACATTGGGCCGTGTTGCTTTGCGTTCCGCGACATCCTGGCCGACGGCGGAGTGCGCGGCTGCGCCGACCAAGCAGACGAAAACGAAGGGGAAGACGGCACGCATGCGGCGATTGGAAGGCATCACGTTGACTTATGTTGTTATCTGGGGGGCGTGAATCAATCCGGGAACTCCACATTGTACTAGCTTCGCGCCGTGGGTTGTTGTGCCGGCGCGACAGGGCGTTGACGACTGGGGGTGAACGTCTGAGCCGGCCATTCATACCTCAGCTGGTGAAAACCGCCAGTTGTTGCGATACTGCGGCGCCGACGAACGATCGCGGACGGCGAGTGAATCCAATCGAGGTCAAGACGATGGCAGTAGAAATCCAAGCCGTGTATACCGGACAACTCGGCTGCACAGCCACACACGGGCCCAGCGGCAATCGGTTGACGACGGATGCCCCATTGGACAATGGCGGGAAAGGCGAGTCATTTTCGCCGACCGACTTGGTGGCGACGGCGCTGGGGACTTGCGTCTTGACCATCTTGGGACTGATTTCGCAGCGACATGAAATCGATTTGTCCGGCTGCGAGGTAAAAGTGACGAAGGAAATGATTCAAAAGCCCGTTCGTCGAATCGGAGGACTACGTACGGTTGTCACCGTGTCGGCGGCAGCGGTTCCCGACGAATCAATGCGAAGTCGAATGGAAGCTGCAGCCCGAAAATGCCCGGTCCACCAGAGCTTGCATCCGGATATCGATGCGCCGATCGATTTTGTCTACGTCTGAGCAAGATCGTCGTCTTACTTAAATCATCAAGCAAACGTATCAACGTTTGTCGACGGACTGGAAGTCCGGCGTACCCTAAAACCCAACCTCGACAAGGCGCCAGTTACACGTAACGAACTTTGCCGGTGCCAAAGGTGATTTGTCCGATGGGTGCGGCTTGGATCCCGTTTGCCGCCAGCTGGGCTTGGATGCTGGGTGCATAGAAATCACTGACGACCATTGCCATTCCGATCCCCATATTGAAGACACGGCGCATTTCGGAATCGGCAACGCCACCGGTTTCTTGAAGGAACCTAAAGATGGGTGGCAACTCCCACGACTTTGGATCAATTTCGGCGTCGACTCCGGGGGGCAGGATGCGATCCAAGTTTTCTTCGATGCCTCCCCCGGTGATGTGGGCCAAACCGTGGATCACTTGTTTGACACGGTAGTGGTTTTGCACGGAGCGGATTGCCGAGACATAAATTCGGGTGGGGGTCAAACATTCTTCGGCCAGCGATTTTCCGCCCAGCGCCGCCGGCTTGGATTCCCAGGACAACCCGGCATCGGCGATGATTTTTCGGACCAGCGAAAAACCGTTGCTGTGTAAGCCGCTCGATGCGATCCCCAGGACCACATCACCTTCGCTGATCTGTTTGCCATCGATCAATCGTTTTTTCTCGACCACGCCGACGGCAAACCCGGCAAGGTCATAATCGTCCTCGCCATACATGTCGGGCATGATTGCCGTCTCGCCTCCCAGCAATGCCATGTCACCGGCAACGCAGCCATCGCTGATTCCTTTGACGACACGTTCCAGCCGGGAGGGATCGTCTTTGCCCATCGCGATGTAATCGAGAAAGAACAGCGGTTCGGCGCCGGTGCAGAGCAAGTCGTTGACACACATCGCAACCAGATCGATTCCAACGGTGTCGTGGACGCCGGTGGTTTGAGCGATCTTCAGTTTGGTGCCCACGCCATCGGTTCCGCTGACCAACACGGGTTGTTCGTAGTTGCGTGCAAAGAGCTTGCCGGCGAAATCCAGTTGGAACAATCCGGCGAACCCACCGTCGCTGGGCAGCACGCGGGGTGAGAACGTCCGATGCATCAGTTTGGGCAGTCGCCGCATCGATTCGGCATAAACGTCCAGATCAACGCCGGCGTCTTTGTAGGTCGCAGCCATGGAGGGGGTCAGCAGTCAAAAATGAATTGGAGAACGTGTTTCGCCGCCCAGTTTGACATCCCCGACGCACCTCCGGTAGCCGTCTGGTAATCAGAACGCCGTTATCGTTGCGATAGTGCGCCGGGGCGTTCCGACCGCCGATCGAAGGCGTTGGTACAGTCCCTCGGCGCCTCCGGAAACGTCGCGACAGAGTAAACTTTACCAGTTAACCGGCCCTTGTCGGGCTCAGGGGCGACCCAACATGCCCGACTGAAAATGTTTCACCAACCGCTTTCGGAGGTTTCTTCGGCAATCTATCGCCAGGCGTCACGGCGTGATCGAACACCAATCTGTTTTCCCATCTGATCCGTGGCGGATTCGGACGAGAAGTTAGCAGGTGGTAGGTTTCAATGATTATGTGCTCGCATTTGCGACACATTTTAGACAAGGCGCATTACGACAAGGATTGTAGGAGACCCTCACAACATGCTTATGCGACAACCGACCGGAAACCTCCAATTCACCTATCAGCCTCCGTTCGGTGCAATCTTGCAGGAACACGGGGTGCAGTTTTCGGTGTTCAGTCGCTCGGCGACCGCGATGCGATTGCTGCTTTACAACAAAGTCAGCGATCCCGAGCCGGCAGACATCATCGAATTCGACCGTGACACGGATCGCTGGGGCGACGTTTGGAGTTTGACGGTCAAGGGGCTGGATGCAGGCCAACTGTATCATTTCCAGGCCAGCGGACCTTGGGATCCCGAAAAGGGACAGCGGTTTGATTCATCGGCGAGATTGATTGACCCTTATGCCCAGGCACTTGCCGGTACGTTTCAACGCAGCAACGACGGCGTCATTCGGCCTCCAAAGTGTGTCGTGATCAACGACGACTTTGATTGGGAAGGCGACCGGCATTTGCGACGCGAGTTAAGCGAGTCGGTGATCTACGAAATGCACGTGCGTGGCTTTTCGAAAAGCCGGACTGCAAAGATCAAGTGCCCGGGAACTTACCTGGGCGTGATCGAAAAGATCCCCTACCTGCAAGATCTGGGTGTGACGGCCGTTGAATTGATGCCGGTCAACGAGTTTCCGATTTTGGACATCCACGGACATGCACCCGAGAGGCCGAATTATTGGGGCTATGACCCCATGGCGTTTTTCTCGCCGCACCGCGGATATGCGCACGACAAACGCCCCGGCGCCCAGGTTCGCGAATTCAAGCAGATGGTCAAAGCACTTCATGCGGCCGGCATCGAAGTGATTTTGGATGTCGTGTTCAATCACACGTGCGAAGGAAACGAACGGGGTCCCACGTTGTCGTTCAAAGGCCTGGAAAACCAAGTCTATTACATCCTGAGCGAAGGGACTCATTACACCAATTACAGCGGATGTGGAAACACGCTAAACGGGAACCATCCCGTCGTCCGCGAAATGATTTTCCATTGCTTGCGGCACTGGGTTCACAATTACCACGTCGACGGATTCCGATTTGATTTGGCCAGTATCCTCTCCCGCGACCGCAGCGGAAATCTGGTTCCCAATCCGCCGATGGTTGAATTGATCGCCGAAGATCCATTGTTGGCCGACACCAAGATCATCGCCGAAGCATGGGACGCCGCCGGTGCGTATCAGGTCGGGTCATTCGGCAACCATCGCTGGGCGGAATGGAACGGCAGATACCGTGACGACATTCGTGGATTTTGGCGTGGTGACGGCGGCACGCTGGGGGCCTTGGCCACACGATTGGCAGGCAGCAGTGACTTGTACGAGCACGCCGGTCGGCCGCCGTTTTGCAGTATCAACTTTGTCACCAGCCACGACGGCTTCACGCTGAACGATTTGGTCAGCTACAAGGACAAGCACAACGCAGCCAACGGCGAAGACAATCGCGACGGAGACAACCACAACATCAGCGACAACTACGGCGTCGAAGGGCCGACACGCAAGAAAGGTGTCACAACCATTCGCGGCCGTCAGGTCCGAAACATGTTGGCCACGTTGATGTTGTCTCAGGGTGTGCCGATGTTGGTCAGCGGCGACGAAGTTCGACGATCGGCAAAGGGCAATAACAACGCCTATTGCCAAGACAACGACATCAGTTGGTTTGATTGGCGATTGGTCGAAAAGAACGCCGAATACTTGCGATTCGTCAAAACGCTGATCAAGTTTCGACGCAACCAGCCGACGGTCAGACGGATTAATTTCTTGACCGGTCAACCCGTCGATGGACGTTTGATTCGCGACGTTTCCTGGTATGCCGATGACGGAAATCCGCTGGATTGGGGACAATATCACCTGAGCATGGTGGCGTATATCGCTGCCCCCAGCCGATCGGAAGACCCCGCCGGACTGGGACGCGACTTGGTGATGATGTTCAACAGCACCGGTGACGACCGAACGCAACATTTGCCGGAAATCGGACGGGGAATGAAGTGGAATCTGTTCGTTGATACCGCCGCGGAGTCGCCCAAAGACATCTATCCCGATCTGGACGGACCGATGCCGCCCAGCAGTCGTGTCATCGAGATGCCTTGTCACTCGTTGAAGGTCTACGTCAGCGGTCGCATCGCCGGTCGACGTCGAAAATAGTCGACGGCCGTCCCCGGCCTCCCAGATTTGTTACACTCTTAAAAGCCCGAGCCCGGCATCGCTTGCCGGCCCGGGCTTTTCCAAATGGATCGATACGGAAGAGCGATGCTTCTATCGAGCGACGAGATTTACCGGCGACTACAGAATGACGAAATCCTTATTGACCCCTTTGACCCGGGACGGTTGAATCCCAACGGTTACAATTTGGCCTTGCACGACCAATTGCTGGTGTACGAGGAAATTGT
>JAGQPO010000164.1 GCA_020426665.1 Planctomycetales bacterium | reverse complement strand
AAACGGACAAGGTCACTTCATGAATCTCGGAGTCCAATTCATATGACTTTGCGCGCGCGGCGGAGAAATCGTCCCAAGCCGGGAGGACGAATAGCAATGCAGATACGACGGCGACCGACCAAGCGAACAACGTCTTGCGCGGATGATCAAGGAACCGATGAATTTGATCAATAGCAGTCATGCCGAATGTCCTTCTAATAACTTTTGTAGTCCGCCATCGGACTGTTTTCCGACGGCGTCGGGGTCGATGACAGCCGTGATCTCGAAGCGAAACACCCTATCTTTTTCGGACCTCATTGTGTCGGTCGATTCGAGTGCAACGCGAGAATAAATCCCCAGTTTGCGCATCGTGTCGATGTATCGGTAGATCGATTGCTCTGAGTGACTCGCACCGGAAATCCGCATGATCTGTTGTCGATCAATCTGAACGGACTCTAACCAAACGTTGTCTGGAAGGAGCAAGCCGGATTTCCATAGCACAAAGCCCCATCGCGGTTTGGCAATCGACCGGCTTACCAACTTAACTTCTTCATCAAACGCATGTTTCCGACCGATAAGAAATCGGATTCTTTCAACTTCCAAGTTATCGACGATCAATCGCTCTATCGCATCTTCCTTTTGACTGAACTGTTGCTCAGAATTGCGTCTCAGGATCATCAGAAAGGCAGCGAGAATCAGCGATGCAGCAATCGGCCATGTGCTCTTCAGCAACGGAATCCATGGGATGTTGCTGCGTGTATTAAATGTCGAGACGAAGTCGTTACATGATTGTTCGCTGCTGGCGGTTGACATCACCGCCAATCCGACTGCGACGATGACTCCCGGTTCTTGTGAAACCGGGTTTTGAGTTTCGAATTCTCGGATCAAATCGTCGATCGGGAATTGAGCGTGTGACAGGTCTGATTCCGTTTCCAGGCTTTCGCACAGTTCCTTGCGAGCTTTGGTTCCTCCAGTCACGAAAGCCTTGGAGAGTCCCGTTGACATTTCCGGGAGTTGTAATGTTACATAACGGCGCAGACATCTCATGTGTCGCTGAATGATTGAACCCAACGATGCGTCCCGGTCAGGCATCGCGGGTCGATAGTCCAACAGCAGTTTCCCCCTGTATGAGATCCCCAGGTCCATGCGGCCGCGTTCGTCGACCACCAAAATCACGGGTTCGTCCTGGTCCTTCGCATATTGATTTAAAACTCTGCACAAGATCAACATGCTATGTTCCAGGCTGACCAGTCGCATGCCGGAAGTGTGCACCGCATGGGCGACGCCATCGACGACATCTTTTTTGGCAACTGTTACCCATACGCGTTTGCGTTTTGCGTCTAATCGTGATGCGGACTGACAGCTGATTTTTTCTCCTGCGCCCAGTCCAATATAACGAGAGGTGCGTTCGACGAGCTCAGTGATCTCAGAATCGATGACAATGTTGTCGCCCGCGACGACGCGCGTAACGATCGGATCGCCTCCCAGTCCAACGTATACAGCTTGTCCCGCCAAGTTGTGCTTGATGACGAGGTCCTTGAGTAACTTCTCCACAGTTCCGTCACTCCAGTCATCGCGGACGGGTCCGCTGTCCGCTGGAAACGGAACGCTGTCCACGGTTAATTTGGCCGTTTCGCCAACGCGTTCCGCGATGGCCAACGCGATACCGGAATGTGATATCTCCAGACCAACGCGGCATTGCCCGCGTTTGCGGCGATCTCGACGTCGTTTCTGATTCGGTTGCTTGCGGCGTTCGGCAGGCTCGATTGCGATTTCGGCTGCTTGCAAGAGACAGTTATTCGATGTCATGGATCAACCTCCGTGCTTAACCGTGGCGGTAATGTGACGGGAAAAATCGCCGACTTGACCGGTTGCGACAACGGTCACAGCACCATCATCACCTTCAGAAACGGTCGCAGAATATGTCGATCCGCTTCCGGCGGGATACTCTGTCGTCGTGATCCCGGCTCGCCACCCAAAGTCCGATTCCAAATGTGACAGTGCTTCATGCAACCCCGCTTCGGCAAGGTACCTCGCTCTGTCCCAGTCCCAAGTGTTTCGGAGCGCCATGTACCTCATTCGTTGTGCATCGAGCGTGCCGACAACCAACGCGCTGGTCAGCGTCATCACGAACAGGGCCAAAAGCAGTGCAGCTCCGCCTCGTTTTTTCAATCGTCTGAATTGAATCCTACGTCTTACCATAGTCGAATAAACACCTTGCCTACGGCGCTGCGTTGGGCGACATGAGAGCGGGGTATTGTGACAGTCGCGGTGACTTCGACCACTTGAATGTCGTCCGGTTCGGAAATCTGTGTGACACCATCGGTCCCAAATCCCCTAAACGCCAACGCGTCAATTCCATGTGCCAGTACAGACGATCCAGCGGTTGTCGTTAGTAGCACGACATGCTTGTTTCCGTGATAGCTATTTCGCCATTCCCAACTGATCGGGGAGTCATCGGCGAGGGTCATCGTAATGCCGCTTCCATCCGGTTTGATTGAAGTGACCGTTTTGGCTTCGCGCGCCGCACGCACGAAGTGACGCGTGACAGCATGCATTTGATGAGTGGCAGCATATTCGGTGTCGAGCGTTTCCCAGCACTGTCGCGTCGATCTCATCACCAGCGATAAACTGGTCATCACGGCCGCCATCATGCTTGCTGCGACAATCAGTTCGAGCATCGTCAGCCCACAGCGACGTCGCGGCAGCGATCGCCTAATTTGACTTTGACTTCTCTTCATAGCTTGTCAGTTTTGCAAGTTTAGTAGCGAGCCACACATTGTGTTCCGAGGAATCCACGATCGCATCAGCGTCTGTGTCCTGCCAAACAACCACCTGAATCGCGGCGAGCTTTCCAGGAAGTCCACCGTCCACCGAGGAATCCGACTTTGAAACCTGGAAACGCAACTCGGGATGCGCCGCAATAGAGAATTGACCTTGGTGATCATTCAGATCCCAACCGGCCATCGTCCTTGCCATTTCCTCTTCCATCTTGCTGGCACAAAGCGACAGCAGCGTCTCGGAAAGCTCCAAATCGTTCGCGTGAGTGACTCCCTTTGTGGTCAATTTCAAAGCCGGGATCATACCGATACCAATGATCGTTGACGCTGCGACTAGTTCCAGCATCGTTTGGCCGCGTCGGGAACAACGCCTATTCAATCGGACGAGACTCATTTTGCGACTTCCTCAGTATGGATCATCTGCGATAAGGGCACGACTTCGATTTGATAAGCGCGGTTGGTACCTTCAAGGCGAACTTGAAAGAGCTCCGATCCGGTACCTTCGAAGTCAAACCACATTTCATTGCCGGTTGCCGATACGATGACGTCGGACGCGAATAGATGACTCTCCACGACGACTTGGGAACTGCCAGGGACTTTCCGCACGATCGACCAACCAGTCGCCCGAGTCGTGGTGCCCTGGATCACGATCCCGCAGGGATCTCCAGTCCGTATTGCCGTGCGTTGGG
>JAGQPO010000163.1 GCA_020426665.1 Planctomycetales bacterium | reverse complement strand
ATGCCGGTTGCGACACCCATCGCAAAATTGACTGCGAAAACTCGCGTCCAAAACCTTGCGGCGGCCTCCCACGATGAATGGCCCGTCCGAATGTAAGCCAACTCACACAAAAACAGCTGAAGCCCCAATCCGATTGAAAGCGGAGGGAACAAATAGTGGAACATGATTGTCCCGGCGAACTGCAATCGGCTCAGAAGCTCGACGTCCATCGTGATTTGCCCGTGCCTGGCGAGGGAGAATGCACGGAATTGTAGGGCATCACCGCCCCTGGAAAGATCAGGTTGATTGTCGCAGCACGATTTCTACTGGGCGACACCGGCGGGAAAGCCCGCGGATCACCTTTCTTCCATCATCGACCACGTCTCCTGTAGTTTTTGACGTTGCTTACTGATCGCCCTCAGCGGCAACTTGCTCGCGCAGTGCGATTGAAATGGGAATCGGCTTTTCTCCGTCTCGCTGGATCTGTGCAATGTTCCGCGTTGCTTTCCAAACGTCTGATACAAGCGGTACCGCGTCGTCGCCACCGCTGTCCCGAGGATCGATGATCTTGATGTCACCGGCGGGAATAGGATTGCCGTCGAAGACTAGGAAATTTGTTCCTCCGACATTGCCCTGTTTCACGGTGAAGGTAGCGCCTTTTGCAGTCCCTCCACCATCGAGACGAATCTGATCAGACTTGGAAAACTCCGCGAAGAAAGTTCCCGCAACAGACGTCTTCCACTCCAGTGGATTGTCTGGATTGGCAAGAATGCTCAGCACAACCTCCATCGGCCGGGAGGCGTTGCCGACAAGCTTGATTTCGTTATCGGAAACAGACGCAATGTTCAAAAAATCGGAGCCGCTGGATCGTTTGCCTGCTGCTGAATCCTTCTCGCCTGCTTCCAATTCTTGTGCGTCAAACGGTTCGCCATAGTGCTTTGAAACAGGACCGTCTTTACGGTAGATCAACTCCAATGGCCGCAAGACGACCAACGAATTGCCGCTCGCCACACTGCTGTCTGGTAGAACCAATGCCGGCACAATTTGCCGCGAGATTGTCTGACCCGCGTCGTCTGTTGCATGCACGCCGGAACCGATCAGGCCACTCCTGGCGTCGTCCGGCAATCGACCACTCTCGGCGATCTTCAATAGTGCGTCGGCCACCTCATGTTTTCCGCGTTGCTGATACAGCTTGGCTGATTGCCTAAATCCATTCCGAAGCTGCTCCACCGTCAAGTCAGGAATCGGCGGATCGAACAATTCCCTTCGTTCGTTGGCCGTCATCGAATTGAATTGTCGGGCTGCGTAAGCAAGCGATTGCCGATCGGGTGCATCGTTATCGTATCCCGGCCCGTTCTCGCTCGCGGAGATTGGGACGCGATTGCCCAAACGGACGACCGCCAGGATCGTGCCTTGGCGATCCGCTTCGGTGATCGGGTTGACGCCGGGAGCCAATCGCGAAATTACCATTGACTGAGCGCCGGCGATCGCTTGCTCCGTGTTTTTTGGATCAGGAAGGTAGATCACTTTGGTGACCATCTCACCCGCCAGAGCATTCTCAAACTCTTCCTTCGCGAACTCGATCGGGACGGCGTTGTGGTTGACGTAGGCTCTGGCTTCATCCGTTACTTGTTGCAATTCGATCGAAGCGTGGAATTCCGCACCTGGTAACTCGGGCACTTCGCTTAGATAAAGTTCATGAGTTGTTCCCGCCGCAAGATTGAGTCGACCGGGGCAGATGATGGGCTCGGCGGCAGCCCTGGATGTTTCACACGAGACTCGCAGACCTTGTGGTCCCGCGAATTTCACTTGAATGCTGGCCGGGTTCGTGCCAACGCCGTCGATCAATTGGGGCCAACTTGTGCGGCCGGTTTGATTTGGGAAGAGTTGTTCGTCCGTATGCGTTGCAAAATGATCGCCGGGACGCATTGGCCGGCCCGGATTCTGTTGAACAATACGAGCAACGGACTTGTCGGCTTGTACCTCGACAACTTCAAGCCGCCCCAAGAGTGTGTTGCGTGCGAAGACGTGAAGTGCGGTGCCTTTGCGAATCCCATCATTGGAGCCCACGGAAACTTCGACCAGCTTCTTATTTGCGGCGACTTCAAGAATCACACCCTGCAGTCCGCTCGGAGCCTTCGGCAAATCCGGATTGCTTCCCGTCACGAGATTGGCTTGGCGTGATTGCACCAATCGCACGACCTTCTCGTCGCGTCGATTCAGCGTGACGGTCCCGCCCGCAACGGAAATACCATCGATGTCTCCACCGATTTCAACGACGTACTGCCCCGCCGCGACACGAACGGACTTGCCAGCCTTTGTCACTGTCAGCGTATCGACCAACGCGTCTCCTTGCGTGATACGAATTGGAACGTCGTCAACGTCGCTTTCAATGCGAATCGTCCCTTTGCCAGCCTCCAGTACAACGACGATGCCGGCGATGACGATCAGTAAACCGGCGGCGGCTCCGACCAGATACTTCACCCAACGGTTTTTGTTCCACGATTGATCGATGCCCACAGGCTTCGTCATCACCGGAGCCGGGACCACATGGGGTTGCTGGACGTGGGCAAGCCATTGACTCAACACATTGGCCACATCCTCGGCCGACGAAAACCGTTGCGCGCGATCCTTTTCCAGTAGTTTCATCACGATCTGTTCCAGCCAGTCGGGAATCGCCGGATTGATTTCGCGAATCGGTCGGGGCACGTCGTCGGTGATTCGTCGAAGAACCGCGTAGCCGGAGTCGGCGCGAAACGGTGGACGACCGGTACACAGTGCATACATCACACAACCCAGGCTGAACAGGTCGCTTCGCCCATCGATCGACTCGCCGCGAACTTGCTCCGGGGACATGTAATGCGGAGTCCCCGGCTGGAATCCGGTACGCGTCAAACAGGCATCGTCTTCCGTGCGAGCCAATCCGAAATCGGTCAACAAGGCTCGTTCGATTCCTTCATCCAACAAGATATTGCAAGGCTTCACGTCGCGGTGAATCAGACCCTGGTGGTGCGCCGCGGCGAGCCCTTTTGCTGTCTGCAGTCCGATGCGAAGGATGTCTGGGACGTCGAGCGGCCCCTGACGATCAAGTTTCTCCTGGAGTGATCCTCCGGCAACGTACTGCATCACCAAGTACGGTGTCTCGTGTTCCGAGTCGACGTTGTAAATCGGAACGACATGGTCATCGACAACGCCGGCCGCCGACCGTGCTTCGCGTGCGAATCGTTGGCGAGCCGCCCCCCAACCTGCCAGATAGGGTGCGAGAAGTTTGATGGCCACGACACGGTTTAGCTCGGTGTCGTACGCTTTAAAGACAATTCCCATGCCTCCCGAGCCGATCAATCGTTCGATCTCATAACGTCCCAATCGTCCCAGCATCTCCGGATGGCTCGGCGGTTCCAGAAGTTGTCGAACCATCGACTCATTCCACTCCACATGTCGCCCTACCCAACGCGAGCACTTGGGAATTTCGTCGCCACTGTACCGGCCATCGGCCTCGGTTATCGCGCCGGCGGCTGACAAGATTGCCCCGGCCCTGTTCCAATCGTCATTGCTGGCCGCCAATTCCTGCAGTCGCGTTTGGCAATACGAACATGTCTCGACATGTACCGCGATCGCATCCAATTCGTCTGCATCAACATCGGAGCCGAGGATCGCGACCAGTTGTCGGTCATCGCATGCATTCGTTTTTTTAATCATTGTATTCCTCGTACTGTTTGACGAGTTCTCGAATCCGCGCCATCACACGGCTGCGTCCAAAATGAATGTTCGCTGACCGAGTCTTCATTTCCCTGGCGGCCTCCTCGATGGAAAGACCCTCGACATGTGTCAGCCAAAACGCCTGCCACGTGTTCGTTGCGACCGACGTTCGTACGCGATCAGCCGCCCATTGAAAGACGGCGCGATCGTACTCCAGATCGATTAACGACGAGACCGCGTCGACATCGGGCAGCTCTTGCAGTTTCCGCCACTCCGCTTCGCCGTCATCACCCAGCGGGCGAGTCGCCCGTCGAGTGAGCAGGTTGATCGATTCATGGCGGGCAATCCGCAGCAACCACGCTCGAAAGCGACCTCGATCCCGACGCTCCAGCCACTTTCCTATCGACTGGGCCACTGCGAGTAGCACCTCCTGCACAACGTCATCACCATCGGCCGGTTGAAAACCTCTCGCCCTGGCCGCCCGAAAAATCACCGGGCCATACAGTTCCACAAACTCGTCCCACGCCGCCACGTCGTCCGCATTCTGCAGACGCAGAATCAAGCTGGCTCGGGTTTCGGGCGGACTGGATGGCATGCGTATTTTCTCTCGCGATGAAGGTTTTCAATGAAGTAGACCCACCGGGCAACCTGTTTCTTGCGCCATGTTGGCAAGTTCCCGCAGAAAACGCGAATTTTTCCGAACCGGACCAGTAACTCGCCCGCTTCTGGCGCGCGCAAATGTAACAATGCGTTTCCAACAATAACCAGAATGAGAAATAGGGTGACAGTTTTCCTAAACATAAACCGTGCTGCATTGAATCTCGCGAGAATTGCTTTACTCGGAACCGTGGTTCTGATTGCGTCGACGGTGAATACCGAGTCCGCCGAGCAAGTTTCGAAACGCCCCAATCTTGTCCTTTGCATGGCGGACGACCTGGGCTGGGGTGACACCAAGAAAGATTTGGCACCGCCCCAAAATCAAACGGAGTCAACGGAGTCAACCACTCACAAGAATACGCGTCTATTCTTACTGTCGGGCCAATCCAATATGGCAAACATGGACCCGCAAGTATCCTTCACACCGACGCTTCGCGATGCGTTTCCAAATGATCAATTGATCGTCGTCAAGGTTGCCTACGGTGGCCGACCGATTGCACGTTGGGTGCCGCGTGGAAAAATCTACAAAGAACTTATCGAAAAGGCAAAGCGCGCCGTCCACGAAAAAGACGTCACGACGATCACCTTCGTTTGGATGCAAGGCGAACGCGATCACCAGGAAGACGAGACGACACTGACATACAAGGAAAACCTTGAGACGCTTTACCGACAATTGACTGAGGATTTTGACCGGTCAGACATTCACTTCGTTATCGGTCGATTAAGCGACGCCCGACTGGGCACGCCGAACTGGGACAAGATTCGCAGCATTCAAGTGGAGGTCGCCCAGAGCCTCCCTTTCGCGGACTGGATTGATACCGACGATCTGAACGGACCAACAAATGGCGTGCATTGCCCACCGGAAGGCTACAAACAGATGGGACAACGCTTCGCCCAGAAGGCGATTGACCTAATCAAAAAACCGCCGATGTAGGCTGGTCCCCACTGATCCGGCTGATGTGCTTGGCGTCCGATATGTGAATCATTCACTCCCATTGCACGGTCTCAATCGTTTCGAGTGCTTTGTCAATTTTTGAGTTTTTTTGGGGGGACGGCGGACTTCCAGTCCGTCGACAATGGGCTGCGTTAGCGTCTTGTCTCAACTCAGGTTCAAAGGCGTTGTGGCAACTTCCACGCGGGTGTCGTTGAAGCACGCGCCGGCGCCGATGTCTGAAAGTGTGTCGGGCGCCAGGGCGTTGGACGTGCGGTTGTTTTGCGTGTGCCGCATCCACAGGCCTTTGGGAAGACAGATGACGCCGGGTGCGACCGAGTCACCGACTTCGATGCCAACAAATACTTCGCCGCTGGCATTGAAGACGCGTACGGTTTGGCCGTCGACGATACCACGTGCACCGGCATCCGTCGGATGCATGGTCGCCACGGCCGGTTTGTCGATCAGGTAGCCCAGCGATGAATTGACGGTTTCACGCAGCGCCGGTGAGATCAATGCCAGCGGGTATTCATTACTTGAACTTGCATCGGCAATGTACCGATACAGGCCTGCTTTGGAACTTTCTGCAAGCGATGCCGGGAAAAGCTCAATCTTGCCGCTCGGCGTTGCGGGAAAGACGTCTTTCATTTGCACCGGTCGAGGCCCCGCGGCAGCCGCCAGTTCTCCCGTTTGCGAAAGCTGGGCGTGCATTGTTTCGCCCAACAACGCTTCGGACAGTTCGGTGACGTCGATCAGGTCGCCCGGCTCGGACAAATCTAGACGATCAATCAGTTCCGCGAAGACTTCGTGATTGGTTTTGGATTGACCGATTTTTCCAATCACCGGCATGACCTGGCCCATACGGGTGTTGCCGTAACCGTTTCTCAAATCGTTGTGTTCCAGGAACGTCGTGGCCGGAAGAATGATGTCCGCGTACATCGCCGTATCGGTCATCACTTGGTCGAACACGATCGTGAACAAACTCTCTCGTTGCAATCCATCAATCACCTTGTTTTGTTCCGGCAACGTCGCGACCGGATTGCAGTTGTAAACGAACAGCGTCGAAACCGGCGGATCGTTCGCGCGCAATAGCGTTTCACCGATCAAGTTCATGTTGATTCGCCGGGTCGGCGGCGGAGTGGCCTGAATCACGGACGCCTGGTTCAGTTTCCAGGCCCCCGAATTGCTCATTGTAAAACCGCCGGAGCGTTTGAATTTGTTGGCGACGGCGGGGATTGCCAAGATCGCCGCCGTTGCGCTGCCGCCATTGCGATTGCGTTCAGGCCCCCATCCACAGCGGATGACGGCCGGATCCGATTCGCCATACAGTCGGAACAATTGTTCCAGTGAAGACTCCGGCACCCGCGCCACCGACGCCGCCCGCGAAACCGTCCACTCGTCGGCGCGGTCAAGTAGCTGATCGAAGCCGCTGGTATGTTGCTGGATAAAGTCACCGTCTGAAAATCCATGTTGATGAAGCCAGCGGATCATGGCAAGCGCGACGACCAAATCCGTGCCGGGATAGATCGGCAAATGAAGATCCGCCCTGGACGCAAGTGGTGTCTTCCGCGGGTCAATGACGACGACCTTGGATCCCTGCTGCTGTGCGTTTTGAATGTGCGGTACCTGGTGAACTCCCGACGCGTGAGGATTGTTGCCCCACACAACAATCATCGCACTGTCGTCGTAGTCCATACACGAGACACCGAGCATCTTTCCATAGAGTGCCTGGTAAGCCGCACCGGAAGGCGCAGCGCAAACGGTTCGATCCAACCGCGACGCCCCCAACCGAAAGAAGAATCTCGCATCAAGGGCGTCCTGGGTCAGTTTGCCGTTCGAACCGCCGTAGCAGAGCGGGAGTATCGACTCGGCGCCGTATCGATCACGATCGAAACGAATCCTGTCGACGATTTTCGCGTACGCTTCATCCCATGAAACCGGCGAAAACTGTCCGCTACCCTTGGCTCCGCTGCGTAGCAATGGCGTTTGCAATCGCAGGTCCGAATAAACGTGGTCAGCGTACTTGCGTACTTTTCCACAGATGTATCCACCGGTGTGGGCTTCGTCGTCGGCTCCATCGATCTTGACGACTTGGTCATTCTTGACCGTCACGACCAGCTTACAAGCGTCGGGACAATCAAGGGGACAGGTCGTGGTCGATAACTCGTCAGCCGCGTCAACTTCCGGCGCCATGCGAAGACTCTGCAAATGAAAGGGACGGTGCACTGGTACGTGGATCCAAAGTCTACCCGAGAACCAATGACGATACTCGCTGACATTCAGATCAGACAATTTGAACCCCCGTCAGGTTCGCAATTTCCACACCTGGCGGTATGCGTGGTGCATGGGGCCTTCGCAACCCGAACGCGTAACCGAGGGACCAGCCACTACCGGTTTTCTTCGCTTACGCCGCGGGTTGTGAAGACAACGCAACTTCAAAACTCAATCGCCATTCCTGCCAAAACCATTACCTCACACAATAACGGTACTTCGATTGCTCCATGCCAACGGCTGTCACGCCCAGGTCGGCGAAAACGCGCGGAAGTGCGCGCCCCGGCAGGTGCAGGTTTCAATTCATTGCAAATGGCATCGCGGCACGGGAATTGCATTTATTCCATCCAATCCACGAGCCCATTGTTTCGTTGCATTAACCTTGGAGACCAGACGATGAGCATTCCGAACGATTCCGTTCAGCCGTACTGGCGGATTGGGCAGGAAGCCTCGTCGGGCGACTGCGCCTACTTCTGTGGTTACATTTTAGGGCTGGTTCGCCAGCATCCCAACAGTCCGGATCATTGGATGCTCAGCCGAAATCAAGTCTATACGGCGCGCGACGCCTATCTGCATCCTGGTCAGCCGCCAAGTTTGAGATTGCAGGGTCGATTTGCCTGGGCACATCAGGTCCCAGGATACTTGGCGTCGCCAGCTATCGGCGCGACAGGCTACCACCATCACGCAAACATCGTCGCGTTGCAGGGGAATCGAGCGCCCACCGAAGCCGAGTTTTTGCAGAGCGTCGATAGTCAATTGATCGCCGGTTACGGAGTGATGCTGTTGGTCGGCGGCAGCCAAGCGGATGCCCAGGCGGGCCATTGGATTGCGGTTCTCCAGAAGCCAGCCGCCGGGCAATGGCGGTGGTACGATCCCGCACATTCGGAAACGCAACATAGCAATGTGTCAGCCGCCGCCGACGTGGCGCACATGCTTTTCAATCGAGTCACATTCCTGGTCACACACTGATCCAGAAGCTCCATCGGTTGGAACGTGGCCGCTGGCGGATGACTTCCGCAGAACCGGTTGGTTTAACTGCCGGCAATCCCGTCCCTGATTGGGATATCTATAATTGGGGACGAGGATTCCTTGAGCCCGAAGACCATGATGGGGCAGCTAACTCGCAGGGGCTTCTGTGTCGATGCAACCCGAGAGCGCCTCGATCGGTCGGATTGGACCGACCAGTCTAATCTGACGGATCTTCCCAAGATCCGGTGGCTGATCGGATACTCGTGTTTTTGGTCTGACGAAACAGACATGGCAGCCATCCGCATTGCGGGAACCACCGCGGGTCTGCTGGCCCGCGATTTGCACCCGATGCGTCTACGATCAAGTTCAGTCGATGAACAGGCCTTGCGCGCGTTCGGGCACGCTTTGGTGCCTGGAATGGGACGCTTGCTTCTTCTTCGTCTGCTTGGCACTGGCAGCACAACAATGGAGTACGGATCGACATTGTTGTGACCGGAACCGTCTTTCGCGGAGGGTGTATCAATGTCCGGTGGAAACGCAGAATCGCTACCAGTCGTTGGTGGAGTGGAAGGTCAAGTGATCGGAATTCTCTCCGATTTTGATACCGGTTCGGCAACCCTGAAACCGCCACACACGCGTTGGCTTGATACAAATGTCGTCCCCATCATCAGAGGCGGCGGCAGCATGACCGTCGAAGGCTGGGCGAGTCCCCTTGGCTCCGATGCGACGAACACCGCGCTTTCACGACAGCGGGCGTCTGCGGTCGTCGCTTATGTGCGTCGCGAAGCCGGCCGTACATTCGAATTTCTCGAGGCAACCGGAACGGGAGAAGATCGGGCTCGCGACCAGCATGTGCGCGAGGGTTCCAACCCAGGATTCTATCGAGCGGCACTGGTGACGGCTTGGCCACTGCGTCATCCTCCACCGGTTCCGCCGCCGACGCCCCGTCCGGTTGTGCTGGCTTCTCGAATCATCTTCCGTCAATGGGCCGACATTCAAACCGAACCAATTCAATCAACCAGACCGGGCATCCCGGGAGAAGACGATCCGTGGGTACAGGCAGCCAACTACTGGATCGGCAGATTGTATGCGTGGGCAAGCGGTCAATTGGACGATCCGCCCGGCCGGGAACGACGCAATGCCCGGCGTACACAGCAGATCAATCAGGCCTACCGGGTCAATACCATCGAAATCCGGCAGACAACGCAATTTCGCCGTGATGTGCTCGGCGGCAGGATCGAAGCGACGGAAACCGATGTTGACTATCGCTGGGGGCCCCCCAATCCAAACGTGATCGTCAACACTCGCGAGATCATTGACGGCGTCGACGTTAGACGGTTGGAACGGACGCGTTCTCGTCAGGTCGCACGGGCGGTTGCCGACCAAAGTTCGTTCTTCAATCCAAGTTTACTTTGATCGTTGAGTGTTGGTGTACAGGCTTTAGGGACCGTCCAGCTTAGCTGAACCCGCAACAACGCGTTTTGAAGCGATTTTCACGGGCCCGAACGCGTGAGTTTTGAAGTTGTGCTTTTGTAGCCTCGGAGGGCGACACAAAATCGCGGCGCTGTGTCGCCCTTATAGCTTCAC
>JAGQPO010000162.1 GCA_020426665.1 Planctomycetales bacterium | reverse complement strand
TGGCCGTGAGAGAGTCCTTGATGATTTGGAGTGCCTTTGCTTCCGTGACGGCAGCCTGCATTTCGGTTTCGGCGAATTGGCCTCCCACTTGCTGAAGTTTTCTCTCAACTGCGGGCTCACCGGTTTTGATTGCGTCGAGAGCGAAGATCACCTGCGTACGTCGCGACATTTGAGTCCGGAGCGTTCTGACCTGGCTACCGAGCAGTTGGTAGAGCTGGCGCTGCTGGGTTGGGTTGAGTGTATTCAGGAATGTACCGGTCATTTGTCCTTCTTTGCCGTCGGCTGATTTGCCTCCAAATAGGCCGCTCGACCTGCCCGTTCGAGATGCGGCGTTTTGCGCTGCGGTGCCGGTACAGTAGCAAGCGGCTTTGTAGGCCAGTATGGCAATCGCTTCCTGATCCCTGGTGTCAATTTTTACCAGTGCGGCACGCACTTCGGCGATGGACTCGTTGTTTGTACTGATTGCGGCCGGACTCGAACGAACCAGCAGCAGGAATTGTTTTTGTTCCTGCGTCAGTGATTTTGCGATGTCCGCGAACGCGCGAGCTTGGGCGGTCGCGATGCCGATTTCCTTTTCGCCCACCGCTTTCGCTGCATCGGCGAGTGATTGCTCAAAACCTCGCTGCGGTGGCTTTTCTTGTGAGAGCGATTGCAGCATGGTAAGAACTTTCTCGCGAAGCTGTTCGTACTCGGCGATTTCTGTTCTTTGGCCCGTGACCAGTTTACCCAGTTGACCTCGTTGTTCACTATCGAGTCGACTCAAAACGTAGAGGCCGATATCGGTTTCGGAGATCGGCGGTTCGGGTTGTGCATCACCTTCGGCTGCCACGTTCATATCTTTCGGTTTTTCCATTGAGCCAAAGTAATCGGCGATCGAAAGCAACGATGTCTTCGATCGAGACTGCGACCCAACGATGTGTTCAAGGACACGACCGCAAAGGGATTCGAGCAATTTTACTTCGTCTTTGGACAGTTGCTGAAAACCGGTCGGAAGATGAGCAGCAGGGGAGTCCTTTCCATTCTTCGCATCGCCGCCACGTCCATTCTGCCCACTCCCTTTGCCACCTTTCATTCCTTTGCCACTCGCTTGTTTCTGTCCGCCGAATTGCTTGCCTTTTTGGGCAAATGCAGTGCTCTGCAACGTGGGGACACACATGAAGGTGATTGGAAGCAGGAGGGTTATGAAGAGTTTCATGGTCATCTCGCGCAAGTAGGTTTATGTAGGGCACGCATCCAGCGTGCGTGATTCGACTGATTGTGAAGTGGCGACTTGCCCCAAGTGCTGAGTCACAAACTGCAGTGTTGGGGCAAGGACTAACACGATGGCAGTTGCGAACATCAAGCCGAACGCGAGGCTGGTGGCCATTGGGATCAGGACGAGTGCTTGACGTTGCGTTTCCAACAAGATGGGTAGGACGCCTGCGATTGTTGTGATTGACGTCAGGATGACTGGGCGAAATCGACGACGACCAGCGTCGAGGACTGCGTCTTGAATCGACAGGCCATCCCTTAGTCGCATGTTGATAAAATCGATCAAGACGATGGAATCGTTGACCACGATTCCCGAGAGTGCGATCAGGCCGTAGATGCTGAACAGCGTCAGGGGCAATTGCATCCACATGTGACCAGCGATCGCTCCGATGAATCCGAAGGGAATAATCGACAGAACTAGGACGGGCTGTATGTAGGATTTGAATTCGATCGTAAGCAGCAGGTACATCGCCCCAATCACAAGAACAAAGCCAAGAGTGATGCTCCACATCGATTCGTCCGTCTGCTCTTGCTGGCCACGCCAACGCACATTGATTCTTGGGAATCGCTCGATCAACTGGGGAACGAATGATTGTTTGAGGTCACTGACAATGTTCATCGCGTTGGCTTGATCTTCATCGACGTCGGCGGAGATCGTGATAGCTCGCATCTGGTCTGTGCGATAAATCAGCGAATCAGTCCTCGCCACCTCGATGTCGGCGAGTTCGGTAATCGGAAAGACGTGGCCGTCGGGAGTTCGATGTCGAATCTGACGAAAGTCTGCCAATGAGTCACGTTGATCGATGGGATAGCGGACTCGAAGCTCGACTTCGTGCCGATCACGTTGCAATCGCATGACTTCGTCACCGTAATATGCCGAACGCACCGTTTGGGAAAGGTCAGCCAAGGACACGCCCATGGAACGAGCTTGGTCCTTGATCTTGAGTCGGTACTCATACTTGCCGGGCTTTGATCCAGCCGTGACATCGAAGACGCCGGGATACTCGCCCAATCGATTGGAGACCTGAGCAACAGCTTCCTGTAATTCGGCGATGTCATCGCTTCCAGCCAGCAGCGTCACTTCAATGGGAGCGGCGGCTGGTCCTCGTGGCCCTGTGCCGAAAACCAAGACATCCGTGCCCGGAAACTCGCCAGCTCGTTTTCGCCAGCGGTCGATGATTTCCTTCGCCGAAACTTCCCGCATGCCGGAATCGATTAGCGATACAGTGACGCTGCCGACGTGACTGCCGGTGGAAACGTCGCCCGTTGAACTCGCACCAAAGCCCACTGCACGATGCATTGCCAGAACGACACCGTCTTCTCGTTCGCTCGCTCCTTGTTCGGCGAGTTCTTTGTTGACCTCCGCGAGTGCAGATTCGATCCTCGTGGTTGCTTCATCGGTCACCGATGCTGGGGTGCCATTGGGATACGCGACCAATACAGTAAGGACGTTGGAATCGACGCGAGGCAGCACAACGAACGGAACTCGCCCGCTGCGGACGATTCCCGCAGACACAACAAGCAGCCCGACAGCCATCGTAATCACTAACGCTGGATTGGCCAGCGCCCGCGATAATACCGGCAGATAAAGTCGCTCAATGAAGACATCCAACAATTTGGAGAAACGTTGATTTAGAGATCCGAACAGAACCGCAACGAATCGGAGCGGCGACAGCAGCCAGCCGACAGCCGTAAGGAACAGATTTCTCTGGTGAGCTAAATGCGATGGCAATACAGTGACACTTTCCATCAGGGATACGATCAGCATCGCGATCACGGCGAGCGGCAGAACGGTCGTAAATCGTCCGAGTTGCCCGGTCACGAACATTAGCGGCAGAAATGCGATCACGGTCGTGCTAACCGAAACGATGACCGAAGGCATGACTTCCAGCGTGCCGTCGATCGCCGCCTGACGGAAATCTTTTCCGAGTGAACGGTGAACGTAGATGTTTTCTCCGATCACAATCGCGTCATCGACGACGATTCCCAAGGCGATCAGAAACGCAAACAGCGAAGTGAGATTCAACGTCTGGCCGGTGAAGTACATCACAACGCCAGCACCGCAGACCGCGATCGGGATTCCCATGGCCACCCAAAACGCGAGTCGCATTTCGAGGAACAGCGCAAGCAGGATGAACACCAGCAACAGTCCCTGCCAACCGTTCTTTAGCATCAATGACAGTCGATCACGAACATCGTCACTGCGATCTCGATACGCTACCATTGAGTAGCCGTCGGGCAGCTTCGCGTTGTCGAGGTATGCGTAAACATCTCGCCCGACTTTCAACAGGTCCTCACTCTGTGTGGTGTTGACCGAGATCGCGATTCCGGGGTGACCATTGATGCGGCTGATAGCTGTCGCGTCGGAAAATGCATCTCGTACGGTTCCCAGATCGCGGAGTCGCAATGTCAGCCCACTCGGAGTGTTGATGATTGGCAGTTGCGCAATCTCAGAACCAATGTTACTGCGATTGGAACCGCGTAGGAGAATCTCCTGCGACGCACTTCGAAGTGTTCCGCCAGGAATCTCCACATTCTCTTCGCGAATAATCTGGGCTACATCGGACAGCGTCAGTCCATATTGCCGCAGTGTTTCTTCACGCAGCTCGACGTCAATTTGAAATTCTGGCACGCCAAGCAGTTCGACTTGAGAAATGCTTTCGAGTCGCAGCAAGTCGTCTCGAACTCGCTCGGCAGTTCGCCTTAGTTCGATAGCTGATGCGATCGAATTGGAGTCTGGCCCCATGAGCCCGACTTGAATGGCAGTCGAGTTTGGAATTCGCTGGCTGATGACCGGTGCTTCGGCCAGCAGTGGAAAACTGGGGATCTGATCCACCGCAGCGCGCACATCGCCGAGAATCTGTTGCACGCCGCTTTGGCTCACCCCCGAATCGAGAATCAGTCGAACACTGCCGGAACCTTCCGAGGCGGTCGCATT
Source organism: Planctomycetales bacterium (assembly GCA_020426665.1). Classification (GTDB taxonomy): domain Bacteria; phylum Planctomycetota; class Planctomycetia; order Pirellulales; family Pirellulaceae; genus Stieleria. The sequence goes on along the minus strand of JAGQPO010000162.1, from coordinate 2,296 downwards.
GATCTCGTCGATGCCGTAGATGGAAGCGACCGCCGATTCGATCTTCTCGCAGATCGCCTCTTCGATGTCTTCGGGACTCGCACCGGGATAGGCGACGCGTATTTCGATTTCATCGAGTACGTAGTACGGCCAGAATTCACGTTGCATTGAAGCCATGCACCACGTTCCAGCGGCGAGCACAGCGATCATGGCAACATTCATCGCAGGCGTATTATCGACCGCCCAACGGGCCATCGACTTCATGGGGAATCGCCTCCAGCTTTGGCCGTATGCGCGGTCATCGTGGGTCGGATGTTGTCGCTCGGGGATGTTTCCGTTGCGACATTCCTTGCCTCACGCTCCCGAACCGCCAGTCCGTCCTTCGCATTGGCGACAGGAGATATGATGACTTTATCCTGTGGCCGAATGTTGTTTGCGTCTGCCTCTACGATTGCCAAGCCGCCGCGAGAATGAATCGTCTTGACCGGGATTGCACACAGCTTCCCGTGTCTCATTAGCCAAACGCAGCCGTCCGTGCGGATTCCTTGCTCAGGCAATTGAAGCAACGGACGATTGGGGTGACATTGAACCTGGACGTTCACAAACATCCCGGTCATCAATGGAATCTGAGATGGCGCTGCCGACTCGATTTGATTGCCGTCAATCAGCACACGACATGCGATGGTTCTTGTCGTTGGGTCGAGTCCCGCACCATGCTGACGAACGAGGTGGCCGCGCAGCGTATGACTCTTTCCCGCTGCGGTGTAGATCACATCCGTAACCACTGGAGTGATGCGTTTGTCACCGTCGAGACTTTGCACGGCCGAGTCAGGTTTCGTTATTGCTCGACTACCCCAGACCCACGCCATCTCGTCGAGCTTCAGGTGGCAATGAACTTCGAGACATCCTGATTCTTCGATCGACAGAAGTTCATCGCCGGCTTGCACCATTGAATGCTCTTCCTGGGGAGCAGCAACGATGATGCCTGACACAGACGCCTTGATTTCAGCGGCAGTCTGATCGAGTCGCGCTTCTTCGAGCTGTACCATCGCCAGCTTCTTCACCAATTCCTGCTCAGCGACCTGAATCTCTAAGGTGCGCCCGCGACCAATGAGTTGTTCGATGGCAAGACGAGCGTCAAGTTCCAGTTTCTCAGCAGCACCGAGCTCCGATGTCGACGTTGCCTGCGACCGAAGCAGCTTGTGGTTTCTCTCAACATCATCGATCAATATTTGATGCGACTTGCGAGCGAGCGTCACCTGCTCCCTCAAGTTTGCCTGCTCCTGTTGAAGCTGTTTCAAAGTTATTGCGGCTTGATTTACCGTGATCTCAAGACGCTGCACAGCCAATGCAAATCGCTGCGGATCGATTTTGATCAGCGTCTCACCAGCTTCGACCTGTTCGCCGACACGCAGATTCGGATTTTTGAAAACGATTCGCCCCTGTACCTCCGATGCGAGAGACAACACCCGATGCGGGACCACTTCGCCTGTCGTTTCGATAACCAGCGGTCCATCGAGTGACTGAACTTCTGCCACTTCAACGATCCTCGCCGGAGCGGCGGCTCTCGGTTTACGAGGCACTTCAGGCGTCGAACCCATTGCGTAAAACGCGACGGCGCTGCCGACAAGAATGCTCGTCGGCAGCACATAGTGCGTGAGCCATCGTGTTTTAGAAAGGAATCGATTCACTATTGTTTGGTTTCACACAAAGACGCGAAGGAGACGAATGAGCTGGGAGGATAGCGAACTAGCGCTTTTGCGTGAGTTCTCCTTTACTCTCGCCGGGAAGCCTCCATTTCTTCCGACGTGATTTTGCCGTCTTGGTTGCGATCCATCTTGGCAAACATTCGCTCCGCGTTACCGACGGCTTCGGTTCGCGTCAGGATGCCATCTCCATCACGATCAATTTCTGCGGCGTGTCCTTTCAGGAAGCCGCCCATTGCACTACGTGATCCGCCGCGTCCGCTCAGTTCGGCAGCGCTCAGCTTGTCATCGTTGTTGGCGTCATAGCCCTCAAACGCTTTGGTGGCTTCGCCTACGATTTCGTCTCGGCTGATGATCTTGTTCTTATCCAGATCAATCTCGTCGGCATGAACCAGGATCCAGGGTTGCCGAGGACCATCACCGGGCTGCGGACCACGCGGACCGCCAGCCTGTGCCGGAGGCCCATTCCCCTGCGGCCCGCCGCCTTCGCCACCACGCCGCTGACCGCCGGATTGTTGGCCGCCGGGGCCGCGCAGTTCTTCAGCCGTGATCTCGCCGTCTTTGTTCTTGTCGAGATTGCGTAACGCGGCGGCGGCTCGACGGAGTTCAGC
>JAGQPO010000161.1 GCA_020426665.1 Planctomycetales bacterium | reverse complement strand
TTTCCGGTCATCGAAGCTTTGGAATCAAATCAGTGAAACCCAGTTGCACACCCCTGATCATAGCGGTTTTGTTGATGTTGGCCTCCGGTTGCACTTCAGAAAAGTCGGCAGCCCCCGTTGAAGTGGCTCCCGGCGGTTCGGAAAAGTCGGCCGACGTGGTCGCCGTGGACGATGAACGATCGCCTGACCAAGCCATCGAAGCGGTCGCCAAAGTCCGCCGCGACGGTAGCGGGGATGTGATCGAGGTAGATTTGGGTGGTGCGGCGGTCGACGGCTTTTTAGAGAAACTTGCCGAGTTACCCAAGCTGCGAAGCCTGTTGCTCTCTGGTTCCGATATCAATGACCAGGGGCTGGCGGCCGTCGGTCATTTGGCCACGTTGGAAAACCTGGACCTTCGCGGTTGTCAGATCGGTGACTCGGGTGTCGCGCACCTGCGCGGTCTCGGTCGATTGAAATCGGTTAAGTTTTCCGGCAAAGACGGCAAGACCTCCGTCACCGACGATGGTGTTGCGGTACTGGGGCAATTGAAGACGCTGAAGGTTATCGCGTTAGATTTCTTGCCGATCACTGACCAGGGGATCGCACAACTTGGTGGGCTTTCGCAACTNAAGGAACTTTATCTTGCCGGGACGTCGGTGACCGATGACGCAGCGGAAACGATCGCCAAGTTTTCGGGTTTGTCAAAGTTGCGAATTGCATCGACCAGGTTCGGTAACACGGGGCTTTCGAAGCTATCGGGCCTGGCGGACTTCGTCGAATTGGACATCAGTGATTGTGCGTCGATCGACGATGATGCCATGGATACATTGGCCGGCTTCAAGAAGTTAAGCAAATTGAACCTTTACAGTACTTCGGTTGGTGATGCCCAATGGAGTGAATTGTCGGCCCTGGAGGACCTGCGTTGGTTGAACGTTGACAAGACTGCTGTCAGCGATGCGTCGCTGGAACAGATCGGCATGCTGCGCGGGTTAACGTTCTTGCACCTCGGCAGCACCAAGATCACGGACACGGGGCTGGAAAAACTGTCCGGTCTAACGAAGTTGGAAACGCTGATTGTGACTCGGACCGCGGTCACCCAGGCCGGCGTCGACGGTTTAAAACCGATATTGCCCCAGACAGAGATCCAGTTGGAATACGTTCCCTAACGATTCGTTGCGATTCTTTTTTTTCGGTAGCGAAACCCTAAATTCTAAGTTGGAACAAAGCACTCGTGCTTGCCGAACCTTGCCGGGCCGGTTTGAATCGATCATGTTACGCAGCGAATGATCAGAGGGTGGGGCGATCGCTCGTCGACCAGCGTGTCGATCGGGAGGAAAGTCCGGGCTCCACAGGACAGGATGGTCGATAACGTCGACCGGCCGCGAGGCTAGGGAAAGTGCAACAGAGAGTAGACCGCCGAACGGTCTGTCGGGGATCGTCCCGGACCGATGCGTGGCAAGGCTGAAACGGTGCGGTAAGAGCGCACCAGCGGCCGAGGTGACTCGGTCGGCTTGGTAAACCCCATCCGGAGCTAGACCAAACAGGGTGCAGAAGCGGTCCGCTTCATTACGACACTCGGGTAGGTCGCGATAGAGGCGACGAGCAATCGTCGTGCACAGATAAATGATCGCCGTCATCGATGGCCTTTGTCGGAGCCCGCTCCGGCAAAGACCACGGTCGTCACAGAACCCGGCTTACAAGCCCTCTGGTCGTTCCTGTTTTTGCGTTTTACGGTCAAAGGGACGTTTGGGCTTTAGGTCGATGGCATTCCGAAGAAGCCATTGATTCCAGAGCTGATCACGTCATCAAGTCGAAGTCGCCGAGTCCGCTGGCCTTGTTGATCCCTGTTCCAGCGGAGAAATAGGGTTCCGCTACCGTGAAAAAGAATTGGAAGGAAGCACGACGCGGATTTTGAAGCCATTCTCGACTTGCGGCGCACCGTCTAAATGGCCTAGTGCTACACCCGCAGTTTAATATCGGGCGGATTGTAAAATCGTTGATGGCGGTCAGGAACGGAAACGGGGTCAGGAACCGAGCAACCCAAGCACCAAATGGAGATCCGCAACTACACGACCTGTCTTTGGCCCGGGCTCAGCGAGCTTTGGTGGCGCGGTCGGTTGTCAGCCTTACCGCTGGCGATCGGATTCGCGATCGGTCTCAACGGGCTGTTGATGTTGAAGTATTTTTATCCCTCGTGGTTGGATCCGATGCTGGTTCGGTCGGCCTGGTGGGTTGGCGTGGTGGTTTGGATTTGTTTGACCATCAAGAGCGTAAAAGAATTGCCTGCGTTGATCGCTCCGCGGACAGTCACCGATCAACCGGATCGATTTGTCGAAGCCCAGGCCGCTTACTTACGGACCGACTGGGAGTCGGCCGAGCCTCTGTTGCTGGGAATACTGGCCATTGAGCCACGTGATCCTCCGGCGCTTTTGATGTTGTCTGGTCTTTATCGGCACACAGGACGGTTGGAAAACGCTGCGTTGCTAGTTGATGAACTGAGACGGCTTGAAATCGCCGATCGTTGGCAAATCGAAATTGATGCCGAGGCCGAGCGAATTGTGCGGGACGCCGAAGCGGCGGACGAATCACAACTTGGCGAGGAAGGAGAAGATGCCCAAGTTTCCGACGAACTCAGGGAAAATGAATCCCCAGGAAAAAATGACAATCCCTCTGCCGATTTGACAGCGGCGTGAATGGGTGTGGCAACGCTGAAATTGGCATGAATCAGTGTTTGTCGCGACAGAGCGACAAAGAAATGACTATGTGGCGAATCAACTGAATCAGAGTTCCGGAAAAATTTGGTCCGAGTTTTGTACTGAATTCATGCCTAACCCAGCTTGTTTCGCTGGGACTCCTATCCCCCAAAATTTGTAAAACCGATAGAATCAAATTCAGCCGGTTGATTGCCGGCTATCCCTTTCGCCGCTGTGTCCTCAAGCGGTCGTTCTGACTCGATTTCGCTGCAAGTGGCGTACGGTTTGCTTACGAGGGATGGATGAGGAGTCGAAACGAACGAATCGCCAAGTTGACAGTTTGGCTGTCAGCCAGAGTTTTCGAGAATACCAGGCCGACATGGATGCGATTTTTTGGGGGGAACTCCCTCTATTTAAGTCTGCGTCGGATCTGAATGGACCAACCCAGGTTTGAACCGATGATTCGGATCTGACTTGGAAAACCCGCCGGGTAACGAGACAAACAAATGTACGAACGATTTACCGACCGCGCTCGCAAGGTCATGCAACTGGCTAACCAAGAAGCGCAGCGTTTTAACCACGAATACATCGGGACCGAGCACATATTGCTTGGTTTGGTCAAAGAGGGCAGCGGCGTCGCCGCCAACGTCTTGAAGAACCTGGATGTTGATCTGCGCAAGATTCGATTGGAAGTCGAAAAACTTGTCCAAAGTGGTCCCGAAATGGTGACGGTCGGCAAGTTGCCGCAAACGCCGCGGGCCAAAAAGGTGATCGAGTATTCGATGGAGGAAGCTCGAAATCTGAACCACAGCTACGTCGGCACCGAACACATCCTGCTGGGGCTGTTGCGTGAGCAAGAAGGTGTCGCGGCGCAAGTGCTGATGAACCTCGGGTTGAAACTGGAAGACGTACGCGAAGAAGTGCTGAACCTGCTCGGCCACGGGCTTGAAGGTGCCGAGGTCGGCGAACGCGGCGGCCGGGGCACCGAAGAAGGCAGCAGTGCCAGCTCGTCGGGCAAGAGCGGCAAAAGCAAGACGCCGGCATTGGACAGTTTTGGTCGGGACCTGACCGAGTTGGCCCGCAAGGGTGAATTGGATCCGGTCATTGGACGGACGCGAGAAATCGAGCGTGCCATTCAAATTCTTTGCCGACGAACCAAGAACAACCCCGTGCTTCTGGGGGAAGCCGGCGTCGGAAAAACCGCGATCGTCGAAGGGTTCGCACAGAAAGTAATCGAGGGCGAAGTTCCCGAGATCTTGGCGGACAAACGAATCGTCGTGCTGGACTTGGCGATGATGGTCGCCGGAACCAAGTATCGTGGCCAATTCGAAGAACGCATCAAAGCGGTGATGACAGAAGTCAGGCGTGTTAAAAACACGATTCTGTTCATCGACGAACTTCACACCCTGGTTGGTGCCGGCGGTGCCGAGGGCGCGATCGATGCCGCCAACGTTTTGAAACCGGCTTTGGCCCGTGGCGAAATTCAATGCATCGGCGCCACCACGCTGGATGAATACCGAAAGTACATCGAAAAAGACAACGCACTTGCGCGACGGTTCCAAGAAATCATCGTCGAGCCGACCGGCAAACAGGAAACGATCGAAATCCTGAAGGGGCTTCGCGAGCGTTATGAAGAACACCATCGCGTTCAAATCACCGACGATGCGGTCGTGTCGGCGGTTGAAATGAGCGAACGGTATATCACCGCCCGCTGTTTACCCGACAAAGCGATCGATGTGATCGACGAAGCCGGCGCACGCGTCCGTCTGCGTACGATGACTCGCCCGCCAGATCTGAAAGAAATTGACGAAGAAGTCGAGCAGCTGAACAAGGAAAAAGAAGACGCGGTCGCAAACCAAGACTTCGAAAAAGCCGCCAACCTTCGCGATCAGGCAGAAAAGCTTCGCAAGAAGAAAGATCAGATCACGCAAGATTGGCGCGAGAAAAGTCAGCAAACCGACGGTGTTGTTGACGAAGAAGTGATCGCCGAAGTCGTCAGTAAAATGACCGGCATTCCTCTGACTCGTTTGTCGACCGAAGACAGTTTGCGGTTGATGAAAATGGAAGAGGAGCTGCACAAGCGAGTCGTCAGCCAGGATTTAGCCGTCACCGCAGTCGCCAAAGCGGTGCGCCGCAGCCGAAGTGGATTGAAGGATCCGCGTCGTCCCACCGGTTCGTTCATTTTTGCCGGGCCCACCGGGGTCGGTAAAACGTTGCTCGCCAAAGCGTTGGCCGAATACATGTTCGGCGACAGTGACGCGCTCGTGCATATCGACATGAGCGAGTACATGGAAAAGCATAACGTCAGCCGATTGATCGGGGCGCCTCCCGGATTTGTCGGCTACGAAGAAGGTGGCCAGTTGACGGAAAAAATTCGTCGTCGTCCTTACGCAGTTGTCCTGTTCGATGAAATCGAAAAGGCACACCCCGATGTGTTCAATATGATGTTGCAAGTCATGGAAGAAGGGCGTTTGACCGATTCGTTCGGTCGCAACGTCGATTTCCGTAACACCATCTTGATCATGACGACCAACGCCGGTGCAGAGGCGATCAAGAACGAGTCGCAGTTCGGATTCCAAAAATCCGACAGCGATGCGAGCTATGAATCGATGAAGACCCGCGTGATGGAACAGATCGAACGCGTTTTCCGTCCTGAATTCCTGAATCGTCTGGACGACACCATCATCTTCCGGCACCTGACCCGCGACGATTTGAAATTGGTCATCGATTACGAATTGTCCAAGGTTCGCGAACGGTTGCTCGATCGTGGTCTTGCGCTGGAGTTGAAGGACGAAGCGAAAGAGTTCTTGATTCGGCGTGGAACCGACCTGGATTATGGTGCCCGCCCGTTGCGTCGCGCCATTGAACAACGCATCGAAGATCCGCTCAGTGAAGAATTGTTGCGTGGAGCGTTCGAGGGCAAAGACACCATCGTCGTGTCCGGAATCCTGGAAAACTCCGACGGCGATCGAGTGGACCCCAAGAACATGACCGTCACCGAAGATGGGAAGATGATCGACCCGGACGGCAAGAAAGTGAAGGTGGTTCGCTTGGAATTCAACGGCGAATCACGTGGAATGCCCGAGGAAAAAGAGCAGCCCGTCAGCGCCGCCGTCGGCGAAGCCAAAGGTGAATCTCATAAGGCTTAAAGCCGACAAGAGGTAAGGTGGAATCACGCGTGAGCGACGGATCAGGTCGGGTCCGTCGCTCGCGTTGTTGTCAGGCCGCTCGTAGATTGGCAGCCGTCGTACTTTTCGCATGTGCCGCGGCGATTTCGTCAGGCGTCGAAACGCAGTCGGGATCGATCGCGCGACGCATCGCCGAAATCCCGCCGCGATGACGCAGCATTCCAAGCATTTCTGCCAGTGAACCGGGGCCGAGGATCGCCGACTGAAGCATCGACACAAAGCTTGCTCGGGGAACATCGGGAATCACACGTGATCGAATGGATGCCAGGCAGACGCCGCGGTCAAGGTCGGAGTGGTCTTCCGGTAAAACCGTTGGATCGGCAAAGATCTGGCTGTCGAAGGACGTTGAAATCTTCCAACCCGAACGCTTTAGCAGGCATCCTGCGGCATAGCTGAACGCAACCGGATCATTCATCGCCGGCGCGATTGCATCGAGCAGCTCACCAAGTAAATCTCGGCGTACAAAGCAGGCGTCAAGGAAAAAGCCATTCAATGCGTCGGTTCTGCGATCGCGCTCGGCGGCTCGTTGTGGTTGGCAGTAACGACCCGGTGTGTCGCACCAACCCGTGCTGTGAATTTGTGTTGTTTGTTCCGAAACCAATGTCGCTGCAGCGGCTGCGACATCTGATTCGGTAAAGGATGCGATCGCCGGGTCCAACCAGTCGGTGCTGGCTTTCATTCCCGTTCCGATCACATGAACGATCGGTGCCGTGGTTGCGCCAAAGGCATCGCGAACCAGGTCGACCAAGTTAGAGGATCTGGCAGTAACGAACGTGACCTCATCCCCCAGCTGGAAGGGGTCGGAGTAGGTTCCGTTGTGAGCGGCCAAGATTTGGCAATCAGCGGGCTGATTTTCCAACACGCTCAACAACGTCGCTTCGAAAAGTTGCTCGTCACGCTGTAGCGGAATCACGATCGAGACGCGGGGGTCCCGCAAAACTTTCAGCACTGGAGGGCTCCAGTAAAACGTATGAAAACAGTGGCCTGGATGGAAAATCGGAGTTCGGAGGGCCAAAGTTCAGTCGTTCAGCTGCCTGGAAGGCCGGTTTCGACGGCAAGTCGGCATCCCGGCACGGAATCAGGCGTATAACCGGAAAGGTTTAACAACGTCGAATTAATCTTCGTGCAGCTTTCTGAGGCGTCCGGACAACCGAAGCATGAGCTGGATCCGCTCAAATTCCGCCAGCCACTCTGCGGTCACAGCCTTCAACAGGTCAATGTTGACGTCGCCGATTCCGGTCGGGCAACTTGGCCCGAGTTGGGTGACGGCCATGTGCCGATACGTCGACAGCGTGCGATCACCGTAGCGTCCGCAAACATAGTCGTCTTCGCTTAGGAATAACACCGAAGGGACACGTTGTGCGCCGCAGGTGGAGATGGCGTCGGCCAGGTCCGGATGCGCATCACGATCAAAAAAACGAACCAGAATGCGATCATTCGCCGCAGCAAAATGATCGAAGATGGGGCATTGGTTGACGCAGTCGCCGCACCAGGCGCCGGCGGACACCAGCACCTTCATTTGGCGTGAGAATCCACTCAGCAATTCGATTTGGGATTCCGTCAAGCGGACTTCACCATGCACCGCAGCCCAGCGTTGTTGGTGCACATCGCTGCCATGGGTTTTCAAAAACGTATCGTACGAAAGGCCTTTTTCAAACAGGCCGGCATAGTCGAGCGACATAGCGGTAGGGGCAAAGCGGTAGGGCAAGCAGTCAAGCGGAAAAGGGAGAGGTTAAAGGTGCCGCGTCAAAGCTACCGCTGGTCAATCGGGACCACTTTGCGTTCGGTCGCGCCGGTGTAAATTTGTCTCGGTCGATAAATTCGTTTCCCCGGAGTCGCATGCAACTCTTTCCAGTGGGCGATCCATCCGGGCAGTCGTCCGATGGCGAACAACACCGTGAACATCTGGACGGGGATCCCCATCGCTCGATAAATCACTCCCGAGTAGAAGTCGACGTTGGGATAAAGTTTTCGCTCGACGAAGTATTCGTCTTTCAGTGCAACTTCTTGCAGCTCTTGTGCGACAACGAACAACGGGTCATCGATGTTCAATTTAGCGAGCAGTTTGTCGCAACAGGCACGAATGATCTGCGCCCGTGGATCGAAATTCTTGTAAACGCGGTGACCGAAGCCCATCAATCGAAAACTGCTGTTTTTGTCCTTGGCCATGTCGACATATTTTTTGACGTTCCCGCCGTCCTTGGCAATTGTCTCGAGCATGTTGACGCATGCTTCGTTAGCACCGCCGTGTAGGGGGCCCCACAGAGCTCCGATGCCCGCGGAGATTGACGCGAACAGGTTCGCGTTGCTGCTTCCCACCATGCGAACGGTCGACGTGCTACAGTTTTGTTCGTGATCAGCGTGGACAATCAGCAACAGGTTGAGCGCTTCGGCGAAATCGGGGTCCACCAGGTGGTCGTGCGCCGGTGTGGCAAACATCATGTGCAAGAAGTTCTCGCAATAATCCAAATCATTGTTTGGATACATGAACGGTTGGCCCATCGACTTTTTGTAGCTGTAAGCCGCGATCGTCGGCAGTTTGGCGAGCAATCGGTAGATGGAGATTTCGACTTGTGCCGGATCATCGACTTGCATCGAGTCTTGATAAAACGTCGAGAGAGCCCCGACGACGCTGCTGAGAATTGCCATCGGGTGCGCGTCGCGCGGGAACCCGTTGTAAAAGGACCGCATGTCCTCGTGGATCATCGTGTGGTGGCGGATTCCGCTTCGAAAAACAGCGGCCTCTTCCGGACTGGGCAGCTCGCCATGAATCAACAGGTAAGCGACTTCGACGAAATCACAATGGGTCGCCAGGTCTTCGATCGGGTAGCCGCGATACCTTAATATTCCCTTTTCGCCATCCAAAAACGTGATTGCACTTCGCGTGCTGCCCGTGTTGACGAAACCTTCGTCCAGCGTCACCAGGCCCGTTCGATTCCGCAACGCGGAAATATCGATCCCTCGTTCTCCTTCACTTCCTTCGATGACAGGCAGCTCAATTTCCTGATCTTCGTAACTCAGGCGAACCATGCCGGCTTTTTGTGCTTCCAAATTTACGCTTGAACTCATCACGTGATCCAGGAATCTTAGTTGGGTGAGGCAGTACAGGTGAGACAGTACAGAAGGTGGCTTTGGCAAATCAACTAGCCGGGTAGGACTGGCTACCGGACTGTTTATCGGTCGATCATTTCGACCGTTACGGAAAACGCAAAATTCCTGTCCGCCACATACCGTTTCCCACATG
>JAGQPO010000160.1 GCA_020426665.1 Planctomycetales bacterium | reverse complement strand
CGGTGACTCGTCCGCGCATCGTTTCACGTCCGTTGGCCTTGTAAAGTCCGGCGGCCAGCAGAGTGTCGCGGACTTAGCGGCCGAGTTTGATGCGTCGCGACGGGATCTGATTACCGAGCGACCGATCAGCGAAGCCGACTCGTTGTGTTGCAATCGCTTCAGCATCGAGTTGCAACGGATCACGAGCGTACTCGGCGGCGCGGGCGTCGTTGCCGAAGCAACTTGCGTAAAACTCAGCGACCGCCTTGATCGGATTTTGGAGAATGGCGTCAAGTAAAGAATCGTTCATTGAATCAACTTGGGTTAAGGTTTTACTAGCCACTAGCTTCTAGCCTCTCGCCGCTCCCGAGACAGACCGGTGGCCCGGCCCTTGATGAAGGGATTGGCTTTTGTGGCGGGGAAGAGGAGAGGGTCAGCGTCCGGCGGCGCTGTCTCCGGCGGCGCTGCGCGATCCTGGGGCTGACGTTGCGGCCGCGCGGATCGTCGCTACGAAGTGAATTTGTGCGGATAAAGTGCCCTGCAACGTCGGACTCCCCATGACGCGTCAGCTTTGCCTCGGCGTCAAGTGTTTCCGCGCTTGTGTGGTCAAAGTTTTTGATAAACTCCCGCCGTGATGGTGTCACAGTTTACCACGGCGTGTGTTGTCTGCCTGTTGTGTCCAAACAACGAGAGAAGTTTGATGAGCGGAAAACGACGATTGAAAAAACTGAAACGCAAAGCGCGTGTGGCGAGGCAAGACGCTTCGCGACCGAAGCCGGTAGTGACTCCCGTGAAGATGGTGCGCTGCTATTGCGAAGAGTGTGGTCGCTACCATGAAGCTCCGGATCAGAACTCACAGCCAGAACCACTCCGCCGTGCCGAGACCGATGATCGGCAGGCTCTCCAGTACACTTGGGAAGAGTTGGTACGAAGACACGGTGAAGAAGGTGCAGCGATCATTGCGGACTGTCTATGATCGCTGCTGTCCCGCAGAATGAACCAGGAGAGCGAACTCGACGGAGCCGCATTTGAGTGCGGCGAGAATCGGCCCACCGTCTGCGCGATCATTCGCCACTGTGAGGGACGCGTTGACTTTCGCGACGATCTGCCAGCTCGCTTGACCGATCGCACGGCCGAGGTGATGGGACTGATGGCCCGTTGCCGACGCGGGGAGTTGGGCGCCAAGCAATTGCATTGTGATCGCTGCGGTGACCAGCAGGTGAAACTGAAGTCTTGCGGCGATCGGCACTGCCCGACTTGTGGCGGACGTAAGCGGCATCTGTGGCACGAGAAGGTCACCCAGTGGGCGCTGCCCTGTGATTACCTGCACTGTGTCACCACGCTGCCGCATGAATTGAACGACTTGATTGCCGCCAATCCGGAATTGCTGCTGCGGTTACTGATGGTCGCCGCCCGGAAGTCGATCCAAAAATTCGCCAAACAGTATTTTGGCATCGATCAAGTCGGCGTTGTCTTCGTCCTGCACACTTGGGGACAACGTCTGAATCGCCATTACCACGTCCACATCATCTTGACCGCCGGAGGACTCAATAAACAACGCACGCTGTGGTTGCCGATCGATGTGGACCAGGCCGAGGGAATGCGACCGGAACTGGCCGAGCTGTTTCAGGACATCTTCTTGAAGGGGTTGATGGACTTGATCGGGAAAGGCGGACTTCGCCTGCCGACCTCGATGTTGGATTCAACGTCTTCGGTTACACAAGTTCTGCAGCGACATCATGACCGAGTGCAATCGTATCCTTGGATTGCCGACATTCAGGGGCGTGATCCGAATCAACAGAGCGGCACGCCTCTGATTAGTTACGTGTCGCGTTACGTCCGAGGAATCGCGATCGGCAACCGTCGTTTGATCAGTTGGAAAGACGGTTTCGTGGTGTTCGATGCCCGTGACTATCGCGACAACACCGACACGACGCTGCGACTGCACGAGACGGAATTTGTGAAAAGAATATCGTACCACGTGCTTCCATACCGCGTGCCACGAATCGGCTACGGAGGGTTCTACCATAACAAAGTCCGCGAAGATCGTTTGGAACTCTGTCGTCGCCTGATCGGAGTCGACTGTACCGAATCAACCGCGACCACGGTGGCGTTGCCGTTTTCGTTGGAGGAGGACGAAGAGCCATTGCCTGAGTCCTACCACACCTGTCGCAAGTGCGATCGCCCGATGACCGAAGGCGATCACTTGGACGGCACGCTGACGACGGAGTCACTGGCGATCGTGGGCTGGATGATCGCGATGTTGGAAACGATCGAAGTCGGCTCGTTGGGAGAATGTTTACGTCGCGTTGTCGCCGAGCAGACTCGCGCCGGGACGAAGAATTCGATCATTTCCGGACTGTCCAACGGAATGATCAACTTGCCCGATCCGATCATCGGTTGGGTGATGTTGTTACTGGACCAGCGGATGAATGAACTGGCCGAAGTTCCGCTGGAAGATGCTTCGCCGCGCGGCCCTCCGCAGTCGGAGTTGATTCCATGCTAACGAACGTTTTCAAAATGGCTGTCCGATCAACCGGTGGGCTACCGGTACGCGCCGATCGCATTCGAAACGCGCAAAATCAGCGCCGTGAAGCACAAAACCACTGCTTCAATCGGCCAACATGCGCTTCAATCACCGCGTCGCGTGCAATCTTGCCGCATCAACATCGCGGGCAAAGAGAAGAAGCGAGTGGGACGCCCAAGTCACACTGTGCAGCGTCTACCAGTCAGTAAGTTCAGCCTGACTTTGCGACCAACAAATACCAACCCGGCTAATGCTGTATCCCGACTGAATACAGGGGACTTAAGAGTGAACCACGTTTTCATCAATAAGTTGGCTTAATTTCATTTATGTCGGATATGCATCCATTTTCTACGACAATTGTGAATGAGCTTGGTTCTTGCTCCGAAGGATTGTAGTTTGCGAAGTAAACTGGGTATGCAATTCGTTGACGGTTTTGAGGGGCGTTTTGGGGGGCTCTGCCCTGTTCGACGAGCCAGCCCCATTCCGCTGTACCCTCCCGAAGGATTTTTCTAGACAGAAGTTCAATCTCAGGAAAGTCTGTAAGAGATCGCCCAACTGCATCGCTTTCTCTCATTTTCTTTAACAGAAGCCGTTTGAGTCCATCTAGCTTCGAGTCCTGCTCACGCAAGATTGCACCAGACGACGCTAAATTTCTGGAAAGAGATGCGTGATCCAGCATCCACAGCGTGAGCGAGATTGCGCCCAAAATAGCAGGAAGCCAGCAACGATGAGATTCTTTGAAAATGGCACTCATTCAGTGATTATTCTCCTGTGTCCTGGTGGATAGTGAAGCATCGGCATTGGAACGTACACCGCGTTATAGCCAGGACACTTCCCCCACTTCGACTTGCACGCGGAATGTTTTATATCGCTTTCTTCGTCGAACTCCTGATGCCAAAAGTCTGTTGTCCCAAAAACATGGCAGCCCGTGCGGGCCACAATACGCCTCCGCGCTGGGTCACGACGAGGATGCGGATCACCGCAGGCGTAAATGAACAAGCTACATCCATGGCGGCAATTCTTTTTTCGCACCTGATTTATCCGCCACGTTACAAATGGGTTGTCAAAAACCGGATCGTTCGGTTTTCCGGGAACCTCAATCGTAGCGCCCCCTCGGGATCCTGGAGCGCCTTGATGCCCAAAAACGAGTATCTCACAACACCCGCTCTTTTCCATTTCACGAGGAATATCATGTGGGTTTGATACACGCCCTTGGATATGCGCATGCGGAATCTCCTCAACTCCCGGGAACTCCCAGATGTCAAACGGAGCAAGAATAAAGATACATCTGGAATTCTCTTCGCTATGAGTATAGACCAGCGGCTTTGTCGGGGATCGTGTAGAGAAGTTATTCGGATCCACGGGAATTCCCTGAGGGAACACCCATTCCAGACCCGTTGGATCAACACCGGATGTAGCAAAGTAGGCGCGAAAAAGTGATCCACCGTTAACGTACCCAATCGGGTCTCTGGAGCAGAACCGACCTGTAATCGAGTCGTACAGTCGAGCGCGGTAATGATACAGGTCGAGGACGTCATCCCGCTCGCGTCCCGTATACGTATACCGATTGCCTTCGGCCGTCGCCGCACGCGCAACCCCGTTCCCGTCGAACACCGACAGTCCGCCATAGGCATCATAAGCGTAGCGTTCCTTGATCACCGCCGATGAATCAGTCAGTGCGTTGATGCTGAATTGTTGGCCGCTAACGTAGCGAGGGGCGAGGTTTGCTGGTGCTTCGTCACTTTCAAGTCGGCTTTTGCCGGGTGAGCGGCGCGATGGTGCGAGAGATCTGCAGGTAGGATTTCGTTTTGGTTTCACGCACCATGTTTCGCCTCCCGCGCGGTGGCGCGCAGAATTGGGGCGTAATGGTCGCCGGCGGCGGGATGATGACTGGCAGTGCATCCCGCTATTGTAGCCGACTTGATCGACAGGAAGGTTAGTCCTTTTTCGGTGGTTTGCGGTCTTTTGCTCCCGGATGCGTGCGGTCGTGGACTTCGCGCAAGTGTTTGATCGACACGTGTGTGTAGATTTGAGTGGTATTCAGGCTTGCGTGACCGAGCAGCGTTTGGATCGAACGCAGATCGGCGCCGCCTTCGAGCATCAACGTCGCTGTTGTGTGACGAAGCATGTGACAACTGCCCGGCTTGGTGATACCCGCTGCGGTCAGATAACTGCGAACCAGTTGCGTTAACGTGACCGGATGGAACGCGTTGCCTCGGGCCGTCAGGAAGATCGCTTGAGTGTCTTGGTCGAGTAACGCCGGGCGTCCGTCGTGGAGGTATTTGTTGAGCCATTCGAGTGCCCGCTGGCCGGTCGGGACCACGCGGTCCTTGCGGCCTTTGCCTTGACGGATCATCGCGAGTCCGGATTCATGGTTGATGTCATCCAGTTGCAACCGGATCAGTTCAGTGCG
>JAGQPO010000159.1 GCA_020426665.1 Planctomycetales bacterium | reverse complement strand
CCCACAACAGTCCAAGGGCTGGCGCACTTCCGGTTGGTGTTTCTTCCAGTACAACCACTTCATCGGATTGCGTTAAATCCGCGAGCGCATACAACCCATTCGGTCCGGACGCTGTCACGCCTTCGGATGCGACGATTGGACCGTCTAGTAATTCGTAGTTATTCCCGCTGACCCAAGCGCCTGCGTTGAATCCCATGTCTTCGGCGCATGGATTGAAGTCGCTGTACTGAAACGCCGTCGTGGTGTGTGGCCAGTTGTACGCCGTGCCGACATTTTCGAATCCAAAGTAAAGCGATCGCGGCGGGAGTGATGGTGTCGTTGGCTCGGGGATCGATGCGCGTGGGAGAATCAGAGCAGCGATGCGCAGGATGCAATCGCCGCTCCCGTTGGTGTACACCTTGTAGACAATCTTGACGAAATACGGCCAAAACATTGGCTCGTTTCCCGTCAAGAGTTGCAGCGATCCACCGATGTCGGTGCTGATACCAAGAAAGATCTTGTCCTGGCTGAGTGACGTTCGGTTGATGTAGTAGCATTCCACGGTCGCGCCGTAAGCGTCTGTCACACGCAAGTCATTGACGATCGCGGTGTATTCTTGGATCGTCCACGCGCCGTCCATCAAACCGTTAATTGCAGCGAGCGGCTGTGTTGCGATTTGCGTTGTTGGACGCTCCCACGGCCCAAGGCTTTGCGTCTCGTCGCCTCCGCCATCATCGTAAACCCCATTCGTGGACGCGTAGCAATCTGCCGTTGGCTCGATCAGAACCTCTGTCATCCCCGGAAGCGGCCCGATTGTCACGTCGGCCGCCATGGTTTTTGTTGCAACGCAGCAACCACAACAACATCGGCGGGCCATTAGCAGGGCCCCGGTGCAATTTGGAATGTGTTTCCGGCGTGAATGCAGTAGCCTTCGTAGTCGATTAGGTCGCTGTCGCCGATCGAAAGCGGATCGCTGAGGTTGATCTCCGTCGCTGAGAATTCGGTGCCGTCGAGTCTGACGAGCTTGGCAGTCGTCACACCGGGAGCTTGCGATTCTTCAGTCAGCTTGTACCGCCAGTAGGGTTGTGATTGGCGGAAGTCGACGAGGCAGCGTCCGTTGCCGTCTTGTTGGAGGATTTTCCAAATGCCGGCGTCGGCGGTTCGCATGACGCGAGGGTTGGCCGGGTCGGGCATCACGTAACGGTCAGTCGCCTGGACGGTGGTTGCGAGAACGGTGCCGAAATAACGATGCGTGTGTTCGTAGTGTTCGCCGGCGACGACGTCGGTTTGGAATGCAATTAGGTTGTCGATTGCTGTGTGCCAAACCGGGACGATGACTTCGCAGTTGGGGTTTTCGTGGTAGGTCCACTGAAACTCGGCGTCGCCGCTGCTGGTTGGAAGCGCGGCGATCGGTTTGATTTGCTGGATCTCGCCGGCTGCGATGTTGATGCCCGTGGTGTTTTCGAGTGTCAAACGGCCTTCGACGTCCAACCGGGGCCGTGGTGGGTTGAACGCGCCAGACTGATAGGCGTTTAGCATGTCGACGAGGTCACCGATCAGTTGCGAATTCAGCAGTACGCTTGCCGCATCGGTGCCGGGCCGTGGTTTTGCGTAGACCATCGATCAAACGACCTCAAGTTTCAACACGGTGCCGTAGGCGATCTTGGGGTATTGCTGGTGCACGGCTGCGCGGACCGGTTTGGCAACGGTCAGGTTGTTGACCTTGGTGCGGGCGAACAGGACGTCGAGATAGTCGTGCCCCTTTTTGTTGACCGTGCCGGGGATGCTGCCGATCGTCAGGCCGGTCAGGTTCGGCTCGAAATGGAACGTGTAGAAGACATCCCAATCGGGATCGTCGCCTGTGTTTGCACTGCGAGGCTTGGCGTCGTAGCCGATGATCGATAACGTTTCCTCGGCGAATCCTTCCCAGGCGACAGAGTTGACCGCGTTTTGGGCGGCCCATTGGGCTGCGGTGACGAGATAGCCGGAAGTGATTGCCGCCGCTTCGATCACCGCCTCGACATCGATCAATACGGCACCAATCGGTCTGTCAGTGCCTTCGATCTCGTACCCGCCTTTGGAGTTTCCGACAATGCCTACCGCTTTTTCGATCGGTGTGCCGGTGTAAGCGAAGGCCGCGTTACTGGTGATCTCGGAGACCAGCGACTGTGATTGCGTCATCTTGCGGCTGCCGAGATTGGCATTGCGGATCCGCCAACGGAATTCACCGGTGTTAAGCTTTGGCAGCGTCCACGAGGCGGACCGAGCAGCATAGTACGCGGTGACGGACCAGATCGAATCGTCCTCTTCCAGACGTTCGATGCGGATTTTGAAGATACCCAGCCCGCGATAGTCGTGGGGGATGTTCGCGGGGTCGATGCAATGCGTTTGCACCGCCTCGTCATCCTCTTCGGCGTCCGTCCGGGCAAAGTAAAAAACCTCGACTTCGTCATCTGATGACGAGATACCGTCGGTCAGTGCGACGTCGACGTGCTTTTTGTAGAGATTGATCGTCATTAGTTAAACACCGTGCGTCGGCCGGCGTTACGTTTGAGTTCGTCTCGGATTTCGGCCTGTAGCTTCGCCTGCTTGCGCTGCCACTCGATCAACTCTTTGTCATCGCTGAACGTTGGTGCGAAGGCACCGAGATTTGCGGCGACTAAAGCGCTGGAAGTGCCAAGGTTTGCGAAGTTGGCGACGTCCGGCCGTTTCCCAATCGCATCGTCAAGCAACTTTTTGCCAAAGGCGGTGGCGTCTGACCGCGTGATGATTCCGCGGCGTACCAATTCCCAGGCCTCGCGCATCCGTTTGGCGATGTCGGCCGCGTCGGTTCGGATGGAATCCCGAATCGCTTGGGCGGCGCGCTGTGCTGGGTCGGTGCGTTTGAAGTCGGCCAATGCGTTGGCCTTGCCGCGTGCTAGCAGTGTGGCGCGCAGGGCCTCGGGGACGCCGGCAAGTAATTCGTTCAGCTCGGCGATTCGTGCGCGGAAGATTTCGGCGGGCGTACGGAGCGCCGTTTTGAGTTGTTCAAGTGGATCGGCCGCACGAAATTGTGCTTGCGCGGCTGCGATCGCTCTGGACAAGTTCTTTGGCGAGTCGGCAAATACCCGTTTCGCTTCGGCGATCGCGGTGCGGAGCGATTCGACTGGCGTTTGCAGCTGGACGGCCAGCTGCGTCGCACGGTCGGAGGCGCGAAATTGTTCGCGTGCGGCTTCGACGGCGCGTTTGAACATGGCGGGCTCGGTTGCGAACGCCTGGCGTGCCTCGGCGATTGACTTGCGGAAGGCTTCGACGGGGGTTTGCAGTTGCTCGCGTAGCGATTCACGTTGTCGCGTGGCCGGGTCGTTCTGCTTGAAGCGTTCGGCCTCTTGTTTGGCGAACTTGTCAAACTGGGCCTGATCGATCGTCCCGCGTGCGAGTAACGCGTTGGCATCCTTCATTCGCTCCCGGAATGTTTCCAGTGGTGAGCGTAGCTTTTCGATCTCGTCGGCGAGTTCTTGCTGGGCGTTGCTGAGGTTGCCAAGGCCGTCGCCATCGTTGTTGACGACTCGGGCATTATTGAAATCGATGGTTTTCGAAAGGTTTGCGGGAACTGCCTGACCGGCATCCTTGAATGATTTACCGACAATCCGCACCCGCTCTTGTTCGAGCTTGGTTCCACGATCCTTTTCGAACTGCTGCTTCTTTTTCCAATAGAGTTCGACGGCCTTAACGGCAGCCGCAATCACCACAAGCAACGCAATCCACGGATTGACCAAAATGCCAGCCAGCTGCACAGAAGCGGCGACAACGGCCCTGGTGATAATCGCGATCCCAGAAACGATCGCGGCGACGACGACTTTGATTCCCGTCGCAATGCCGGCTAGGATCGTCGTCACCTTTATCGAGGCAATGGTGGCAATCCAAGTGCTCGTCAATGTGAGAATCGCGGCAAGCGCATGCCGCAATCCGACAACAAACGCTGCCATGCTGGCTTGACCAGTAACCAGCGCAAAGGAGCTGGAGAACACGGCTGCCGAGAATGCACGGAATGCGGCGCTCGCCGCTGTGAGCGCAGCGGCGATTCCATGAACGCGGACGATCAGTGATAGCCCGATGACCGTTGTGGCAGCGATGCTGCCTCCCATGATTGCGACGGCTGCCCCAATCGCTGTCATCGCGATCCCTAAGACGGCCAGTGCTGCAGCGCCGGCGGCGGCGGCTTTGGCGAGGAACGGAAACCGGCTGATGACAGAATTGATCGAAGAGACGACGCCGGTGATCGCTTGAACGATGGTGGTCGCGATTCCAAGCAGCGGGCCACCAATTGCGTTGGTTAGGTTCGCGATCGCACCTTTGAGCGCCTTGACGCTGTTTGCGAAGCCTCCCGCGGTTCGAATCGCATCACCTTGTGCGTCGGCCGTGCCGTCGATGGTCAGTTGCAGAATCGTCAACGCCTTTTCATACGCGGTCAGCTTTCGCGGATCGAATCCGAGCGATAACGCCTTGGCTTTGATTTGGGCCTCTTGTGCGACGACTCCGAAGGCGCGGAGATTTTCCGTGTTGCCGATCAAACCGCCCAGCAAACGACGCAGTGCGTCGGAGTCGTCAATGTTTTTGAAGCTGCCTAGATCGATCGCGAGTTTGGAGACCGTTTTGGAAAGTTCCGCGGCTTGCTGGCGATCAAATCCGAGTGGCACAAACGTGTCTTGCGACTCGGCCAGGAATCGCAGCAACTGAGCTTCGCTTCGTCCGACCTCTTTGGCATAGTCGCGTCCCCATTGCCGGACGGCGTTTGATTGCTCCTTGAAAACCGCCTCAAACATGTTGATCGTTTCAGCGAAGTCGCCAGCCGCGATGGTCGCACGGGCAAGGCCAAAGGCCGCTCCGCCGCCGAATGCAGCGGCGCCAGCTCCCACGGCAGCGATTTGTTTTCCAGTGCGCGAGATCGATTGTCCGATCGACTTGATTTGGTTGTCGATCTGCACCTGGGCGGCGCGCACGGCTTCGACGGCCCCTTGGATCGCGGCACGAATGTCGCGTGTGAGGTCGTCTTTTAGCGTCAGTTTGAACGACGCGCCGCCGGCGATGATGTTTTGGGCTGCAACCATGCGGCGATGGTGGCAGGGAATGCGGGGATCGCTTTACAAGGTCCGGCGGGTTGGGAGCCGGAGGGAGATTAAGCCAGACCGATGCGGTGGGCGCGTCGCTGCAGTTGGCGGAGTGCGAATTGGGAAGCCGGTCCGATGGTCGGACGGGGCTTGTAGATGGCGATGCGGGCGCGTTCGGGCCGCCGGCGAATCACGCGTCGTCGGCCGATCTTTCGCCGCGGCCGAATCACAACCCGGCCGCCGTGTTCGATCAACGCTGGGATCGGAATCCCGATCGGTGATACCGTGCCGCGGCCAACAGGGCCCGCGACAATGGAATCGGCGGCGGTGCTGATGGCATAAAGCACCGTTTCGAGGTTTGGTTCGCCCGAATGGACCTTTGCCGGTTGCCCGGGGCGTGACGATTCGTTGCCGGAAGCTTGCGTTTGCAGACGACGGGCCTCTTCGCGAATGTCTTGGCCGAATGCGGTCAACAATTCACGCTTGCGGCGTGCGATTTGGCGAACGATCTCACGAGACCGGTCGTTCACTCGGTAAACAGACATTCCGATCGGCATCGCTACGTAAAAGCCTTCAGAATGTGGAGGTTTGAAGCGCGGAGCGGGACTTTGTTGCCACTTGTCGAGCCGAGTTTGCCGCCATAGGGCGAAACATCCTCGGCGCGATAGGGCGGCTTGCCCTTGGGGAGATTTTGGTTGCGAATTTCAACGATGATCGACGCCGCGGGCCTCCATTGGGCCTTGTCTCGCCCGATCGCCATCGCGATCAGCTGGCCGTAGGTGAGGTTCCAGGGTTCGATTCCGATGAATCCAGCGTATTCCCAAACATTTGGCCAGATTGACGAAATGCGTTCATCGTCTCGCCCATCTTTTCGAGTTCCGCTTCGATTTGCTCGATCACCGCTGCCCCCCAGGAAAAAAAATCGCTGACGGCCTCCTTCATCGCCGATTCGACCGCTCGCCGGACGTCGCCGGTGAAGACTTCGAAAAACGCCTCGTCGGATTCATACCCCAGCTCGCCGAGCTTGTCTTGATAGGCCGCCCAAACGGTCTCGCCAAGCACTTCGGGGTCCATGAACATGGTCGAAATCGGGCCGTTTTCCAAATCACCAATGTCTTGGCCGTTTTGCTTGCCGTAGATGACACGACCAAGGTTTAGGGCGAGGTCAATCGACTTGCCATTGATGTTGGCAGTGGTCGCTTTCGGTTTGGCCATTCGTGTTTTCCATCTGGTTCGACGTTAAGAACGAATCTCCCGCATTCGGGAGATTCAAGTTGGGGTCATAAAGCGAGGTGCCGGCTACTTCTTGGGCGTTCGCTTGGCAGCCGGTTTCGATACCGGCGCTGGGTCTGGGTCGGGCTCATAGGCGGCAAGCTTTTCGATGTACTCGGAAAGCTTGACCTGCTGGACCACCGACGTGTTTGGGCCGGCCGCGTCGAGCGCCTTGGCGACAGCGGGCGTTAGTTCGATCCCGATTTCCTTGGCGACTGCCGCGTTGACTGGGACCGTCTTGGTTAGCATCGCGTCGGGGTTCTTGCTGCGGGTGTACTCGGCGGCTTCGACGAGCTTGGTGTGCAGACGCTGGGAGATCAGTTTCATGGTCGGCGATTGGATTGTGGTTTGGGGGTGAATGTCACGCAAAAGCGCGACCTACAGAGTCGCCCAGTCGTGTGACTGGGCGACAATCGCG
>JAGQPO010000158.1 GCA_020426665.1 Planctomycetales bacterium | reverse complement strand
GGACTGTTGTGGGAAATCAATCTAACGACTTCGGCGATCGCGGACCTGCACGGCATGTCCCCCGTCGCGCTCAACAGCTCCAACGCGATCGGTGTCATGCAAACGACCGACATTGACGGTGCCTACACGCCGGTCGGATCACTCCCCGCCGGCTACTTCGATCAATTCTGGTCGTTCTATGATCCCGCCAGCACGATCATCGATCCGGCATCGTTTCTTCGGCAAACGCTTTTAGCCGACGCCCCATTGGATTATGGAATTGTCAATGACGGGGCTGGCGGGCACATTTGTGGGACACGTGCGATCCCTGGGACTTGCGATACATTCCCCAACGCGCCCTACGATGGCGGAGGATTTGTTCAGCAAGATCGCCCGTATTGGGAGTACAGCTCGCAGTTACTGCATTCGACCTTTAACGTGCTTTGGAACACAATCAGTATCAGCTTTCGGCCACCAACGCCATGATGCTTTGCCCAGTCTGCCGCACACTCATTGCGGCTCTGCACGACCACCGATGCGCCGCCTCACCTGGCACCGTCCGCGCGAGAAGTGGCAACCGCGATCCGCTTGAATACCAACAGCGCAAGTGGCTTTCCAAAGCGAAAGATACTTGCCGCACCTGCGAACATTGGGGACACCGCGACAACCGAACCGGATGCCTAATCGCACCGAACAAACCGTGCGACATTGAGATTTACCAGATACTTGGCAAGCCATGTTTCGACGATCCGCCACGCTATGGCGAGCGGCCAAAGTACATACAGTTCCCCGATTTTCATTGGGATGGTGAGGGTGGAAATCTCGCCGTCTGTACCGTAGTGGCAGGAGAAAAGGCCGAGGAGTTAGCCACTTACACATTGCCGCAAATGTCGCGTTTTGCGGAAAATTGGGGCGCCGAACTTGTGGTGCTGTCAGGTGATCAATTCCCACTCTGGCCCATGGCCAATAAGTTTCGCGTCGAAGGAGTTGCAGAACAATTCAACCGCACATTCTATCTAGACATCGATGTTTGGATTCATGACCACTGCCCAAGTCCGTTTGATCATCTCCCCGAGGGCAAGGTAGGTCTTTTCAATGAGTACATGTTTGACCACGATTTCTACATTCGTGATCTGACAATGTTTGGCAGGCTGGATCTACTTAAAAAGGAAACCAGCTTCAATCTTGGGGTTGCCATGCTCGACCGCCAACACTCGGCAATGTGGCACCCGCCGTCGCGAGCGAAAGAGGTGACCCACACCACCGAGCAAACCCACAACCAAATAAATCTATACGACCTTGGATTCGACATTCATTCGATGCCCGCCCAGTGGAATGCAATTTGGGTTTGGGATCAAAGGTATCGAGAAAAGGATTGGTACGACAAAACATGGTGGGATGAAGCCTACATTTGGCACCTCGCCGGATGCCCTCACGAGACACGGATCGAAATCCTCAGCGCACTAACAAGCACGCGCGCGTAAAACAAAACAAACTCTCTCTCCCCTCGCGATTGTTCCCTTAAGGGGCCCCCGTCAATCGGGAGCCGGGAAGAACCTAAACCGTTTCCGGTGTGAATACTCGAGCGCAATGTGATTCCGCCGGCGTGATTCCGCGATCGCAGACGTGCGCCGCCTGGCGTTGGCGTGATCGAGTTCGTACACTTCGGGGATGAGTGGTTTAGTGCTATCCCTGTTCCCCGGTGTCGACTTGCTTGGCCGTGCTTTCGCAGCGGCCGGCTTTGTCGTCGTGACTGGGCCGGATCGCGTCACGGGCGGCGACGTTCGTGACTTCGCCGGCATGCCAGGCCGGTTTGATGGCATCATTGGCGGGCCGCCGTGCCAAGGTTTTAGCGCGACGAACATGCATAGATCTAATCCAAGGCACAAATCCGTCCGTCTTTCACGGGAAATGCTTGGTCACTTCGTTCGCATCGTTGAAGAATGCCGCCCACGTTGGTTTCTTTGCGAGAACGTGCCAGCGGTCCCAAACGTGCGCGTGCCAGGCTTTCCGTACGTTCAGAGACTGCCTCTTTGCGATTGGGAATGTGGAGGTGTGCAAATCCGGACGCGGCACATCCAGTTCGGACACGCCGAAAGCTGGATAATTCGGCCCGAAAGAAGTGTGATCGAGCGGAGCAAAATCGGGAGAAAGCCCGAAGCGATTACGACCAAGCCCGTTAGTCGATGGGAGAGCTACGCATTGCATTGTCGAAAGCAAGGATTGCCTGAATCGCTGGCACTACCTGGCTGGACGAAGGAAGCAAAGTTCCGAGCAGTCGGCAACGGCGTCCCTTTGGCAATGGGGCGTGCGCTCGCTGCGGCGGTCGTGAACGCTTCGCCGAAAGATGCTGCCGACTGCCCATGTGGTTGTGGTCGGCGACTCGTTGGCAAACAGCGTGCATCGACGGCGTCATGCCGGAAACGCCTGCAAATGATGCGGGACTGTCCGCGCGATGTCGTAGACCGAGATGGATACCACGAGTTCGCCGATCCCGTTGCCCGTGCATCGACGTCGTGATTCATCGATGACAGTTGGCCCGCCCGCGGCGGTCGAAGGCTAACCGCGTAGCGTGTTCGCTTTCGACCGACGCGGGCGACTCTTGCAAACACAGGCGGAGACGCGGTTGCCGGGCGAAAGCGATCGGGGCACGACCGAAGGGAATGTCACAGGCCCCGTTCGATTTCGCCGGGCAACCGCGTCGGAGCTCCGCTAGGTACTCCGCATGACAGCCTCGTGGGCTTCGTCGTGATCATCGAAGCTCCCAAAGAACAAGAGGTCGTCGCTAGCAGAACGGCCATAGGCATCAAAGCGACCATTCCAATCGATGACGTACCCAACAATGCAAGAACGCCCTTGGCTTGATGCGCGGTGCACCTCTGTGCAATCGACAGATAAAAGGTGGATCCCGCGTTTGGGTTTGCCAGGCGATTCCGTTCGATATTCGGCTGGTTCTTCGCTCATTCGTTTAAGTCTCTTGGAGCATGCGGGCCGGGAATCGAACCCAGATCCCCAACCTCGCTAGAATATCGCGCTCAGGTGGCTAGGGAATGGCGACACTCACACGCCGTCCGTCGACGCTCCACCGCATTTGCAACCAGCTAGCGGCAAGTCGATCGTGATCGAATTGCCAGTAGGTTTGACTGCCACAGAAACTTCTCCGCCGTCGAAGTCCAGCTCGACGGTCAATGTCGCAGCGCCAACCTTGCATGACTGTCGGTCTAAAAGCTCGACGATATGTTTGATGTAGCGTTCAAGAGTCACGTGATAAACCTCACTTGGAAGCGTGCGGCCCCACCTAGCGGCATCATCCGGGGGCGCCACTAGGGATCGCCCGCGGCGAGCGGCCGCTAGGTTTGTGGCCACAGGGGATTGCCTGGAACATAACAGATTTCAAAGGCAATGTTGAGCGGATCGCGGTAGACCTGACGGCGAAACGTCATTGACGCCGCATCCGCGGTTGTTATCCATCCACGCTCGACACAAAACGCGATAGCACGTTCCCGCATTTCCTCTCGCGTTTCTTGAATCCGGAACTCCAATCCGGACACTTCAAACGGTTTACCGTCAATCCAAATGGTCGTTTTCACGCTCATTCAGCAACGCATCCGCATATCGCCTGGCAACGTTCCGTTGTGAATCGCATCCAGTTCATCTTGATGCTTTGCGTCGCCGTGGGTGGCATCAAGTTCGTGCTTAAAGACAAGTGCCAGGTGACGCTTGATCGTTTCACACTGCTTGCGAGTCATCGTGCCTGGGTGCGTGGAATCACCTTCCAACAGTTCAAAGTGACCTTGCAACCAGTAGCAAAATTCAGACGCTTTCATGGGAATGGGTTCCTTGGTGGGGAATGTGAGAGCAATGCCAATTTCACGCACTTTGAAAGTTTCACTCTGCCCAGTCCATGGATTCCGGACTGTGATATAGTGCATCAACGAGCCTGGCTTGATCTGATTGAACACTCGGAGGTCACCTTCAAAGAAAACCTCCACCGGTTCACAAGCTACCGTGACCTCAGTGACGAGTCGGTTTGGAATCACTAACCCGTCAACGAGTATCACGTCGCTTTCTTCGTCAAAGCTTGCCTTGGCAAACGTTTTGCCATGCAGAGGCCTCCAAGCATGAGCAGGCATTGCGAATCACTCCTGCTGTACAACGTTTCGCGTTTGCGTCCAGCGTTCCTTGCCGGAATTCAGCAGATCGCACAGCGCGAATACCTCCGCTGCGTTTTCCCATTCCCGCGTAAACGTGAATCCTTCGTATCCGTACCGCGTTAGCGGTCTCCAAACCGTTCGGCCAAAGAACCACCAACGCCGGCATCGCTTCTCAATGACGTAGCAAATCCTGATTGACCCCTTCAAGACATCGCAATCTTTAATCTCCACAACTCGAAAAAGTGGCTGGATCGGATTATCGGGCATTTTCTTGGTCACTGGATTCGGTCTCGTCAATTTGAATATTCGGCGTGATTTGGCTGATCGCATAACAGCTGCCGATACCCATGCAGATGATTGCAATCCCTAATCCGTACCAAACGTTTGCAATTCCGTCTGACCAATTCGAACGGCGTGGATCCGCTTCCG
>JAGQPO010000157.1 GCA_020426665.1 Planctomycetales bacterium | reverse complement strand
GGGAAAACCAATCGCCGCTAGACACTCGCGTCAAAACCGATTGCAATACGCGGAAGACCAGGGCAAGCAAAATCGCTGCTTCTCGTTTCTTTGCTGGTTCAGTACATCCGCCTTTCTGACCACGCAGTAATCTTTATTGACCTTGGAGGTGATCAAGCAGCGTTTCACACGCTAAAGGAAGCCGCAGAACGTGCCGGGAAGCCGTTCTATTTCTTTTCCCTTGGGGCGCATGATGGGTGCAGTTGGGATCCAATACGCAACACACCCGCGTTTGCCGATGACTACTTAGCTGCAACGAACGGCATTGCACAGGGACTCCGTCTTGAGTACGGCGAAGGGTTCGGCCGAACCTTTTTCGCAAGACTAAGCGCTGCCGAAATCAATCAAGCGTTTGAAAACTTGTTGATCGCTGGGAATCGTACGCCGACATTTCTCGATCTCGCTGATGAGCTCCGTGAAATAGCAAAGCAAACTCGGTCCCGAAATCAAATTAGCGAGGCGTTTCTCGCTGCCGACCAACTCGTTCGATATCGCGCAATTTCCGAACTCCGGGCAAAACAGCTGTATCTGTCGGAAGTTATTGAACAAGGCGGAGTCGCCGTCTTTTATCTGCCAGCAGCGCACGCGGGCGGAGCTGCCCGAGCAATCGCAAGTCTTGCAAGCTGGTGCACGACCGTCGAAGCCGCGCTCCGGGTCGAAAAAGGTCTATCCAAACGTTACACCCATTTGGCGATCGATGAATTTGCCCAAATCGCTTCAGGAAGGTCAGCAGTCGCTTCCGCGCTCACTCTCGCTAGAAAGTGGCAAGTCATGTTTTACTTGATCTACCAAGATTCAGACCAACTCCGAACCGCTGATGGCGATCTGAACTCGATCATCCGAAGCACCTGTCAGCTTGTCTTCTTTGACGCATTTTCCAGGGAAGATCAAGATGAGTTGATGGCGTTTTCGAAAGACGAAGACAAAGCCGACAACTCCGAAACGATCTCCCGCGGTCGCGTAAGCGAACACTTCGGCCATCGTCGCGAGCCAAAGCTTACAAGAAATGAAATCCTCGATGTATCGTCAACAGCGATGGAAGCGTTTTGGATTCCAAAGCTTGGGAAAGGCCACATTGAACCAGTGCGGTTCGCGGTTGTCCCGGTAAAGTCGAAGTCACAACACGAAAGGATTAGCAACTTGCCGCTTCCACCGCTTGTCGGTCCGGTCACGGCGTCTGTCGGACGCTCGAACGCCGCCGGTCAACAACGTCGAAAACGTGATCCAGATTACGGCACGCGACAATCGAAAATGCGTTCGTTACACGATGCCATCTCCAAAAGATTTGAGTGGAAGGTGCGATCGTGAAAGCGAGATATCGATTGGATACAGACGTCTGAAAGGATGGGATGACACCTACAAAACATCACGAGGGACTCACGGCATCACGCGCGCCAGGGCGCGCCAAAGCCTTCTTGGGGCAATCACGAACCATGTTATCTGAAACGAACCGTCAAATCATCGAAATGCTCTGCCATCGCGTCCGAGTGCTTACATCAAACCAGATTGCTCGTCACTGGTATTCCGAAATGAAGAACCCAAAGGAATGTGCAAACAGGGTAATGCGAACGCTCGAGCGTAAAGGATTGATTACCAAGACAACAGCCATGGCAGCCGAAATTGATGTTTTAACGCTCTACCATTGGGATCCTGCGAGAGCCGATACCCCGCCCAATTTTCAACTCATCGCAACAAGTAACAAGCGGCGATGGAACGTCCCTATTCAGGCGACCGGGGTTGCTATCGCCTCCGAAATTGCACGGACGACTTTTGGCGGCGTGACCAGGGGCGATGTTCGGCGAGATGAGATTGAGCACGACATCGCTGTCACGACGCGATACCTGCAGTTCCTTTCGGGCACGCGTCAAGAGGGAGCAGCATGGGTGCCAGAAGATGCATTGAATGAAGAACGCTTTTCCGGAAAACGCCCAGATGCTTTGATTCGAACTACGATGTCGGAAACGATCGTTGAAGTCGTCGGCCGGTCCTACAGGGCAGAGAAACTAGAAGACATTTTTAATCGATTTGCACACGAGAAGTTGGAGTTTACCTAATGGGCTTTTTAGTCAGTTTACTTGGTGTTATTACGATTGTCGCCTTCATTGTCTTGAAGGTCATCGAATGGTTGGTCCCGTTTGAACACTGGCGCAACCTGCGTGCGGAGCGACAACGGGCCAAGCGTGATAGCGGAAATGTCGATTGGTCCCATGCGTTACTGCATCCGCATTTTCAGGACGAATTGATGTTGCTCAGAAATGAAATCGACGTTCCCAAGACGAGGCGTCCTTAGACCGTGCATTTCTGTGTTCCCAAGATGACGGCACCATATCGCTGCGGCGATCGCCTGACGACTTGAAACACTTAACCCGGGCCACTGACAGATGTTGACTGCGAGCCAACACCCGTCATGTCCACATTGCATGGAGGCGAACATGAAAACCGAAGGAGAAAAGAAGCGATGGTACATAAGAATCCCGTGGCGGATGACGACTGTCGTCCTTGCAATTTGGATCCTTAACTACTTTGCGGTCCTAAACGAAGAGGGGGTCAACTTTATTGACGCGCTCTTGGAAAGGCTCAAAAACTTGCTTCTCGATTGGTAGTCCGAAGCAAACTCAACGCGCGTCGTTGAGTTTGCCCTCGGGCATTTACTGTTGATGTGAATCAATCCAGAAAGACAAAGCAACGGCGACCACTCCCCAGAAGATAAGCGACTGAAGCACTGTGCTTCGAAGGTCAGGCGGAATGATAACAGAAACCGCAGTGAAGATTCCAACGCCAAGCAAGATGTCACTGGCAACGACGGATAGGAAATCCTGTTCATCTGGGTCCATCGTTTGACCATACCAGAGATGAACTGGAAGTAGAACCAGAAGCCACAAAGACCGAACGCCCGTTCGGAGATGTCGAATGCACACTCAACTTATTGCCGTGCCGTTACTTCTTGAATGGCAGACGCCGAAGATGTGTGTTCCCTTCGAGGACATTCTCACGATGATGCGTGGCGGAGACGTTTACATCAGCAACCAGTTCTTTAAGCGGGATGACCCTGTCGACTATCGATTTCCGGGAATGCACGCTTACAGGGCAGCCGGGTCGTACAGGCTCTACTTGAAAACCGCCGGATCGTATTCAGAAGTCTTTATCTTTCAGTATCGATACTTTCCCCTGGGCCCAACCGGCTGGTTTCAAGGTGGTTTTGGTTGGTTGCAGCTGATTCCGCGTATTCATTGACACGTTTCAATGACACGTCGCGCAAACCAAGGCCATAACTCAACTAACGACCGATGACACAAATCACGCCAAACCGCGCTCCCGACGAATTTCGGCAACGACAGCCAAACGATGTCGCCGCTGCCGCGATTGCGTACGTTGAACGCGGATGGAGCGTCATCCCGCTCATCGGCAAACGGCCGGCTTTTGAGTGGAAGCGGTTTCAATGCGAACGCCCCACATCAGACGAACTCGATGATTGGTTCGGCGGTTTAAAGCCCAGATTTTCCAACGTTGGCGTTGTAACTGGCTCCGTGAGCGGCGTCGTTGTCGTTGATTGTGATTCAATCGTGGCAACCGAGGATTGGGTCGCGAGTTTCCCGAACTCTCCGATGGTCGTTTACACCGGGCGAGGCGGGACACATCACTATTACCAACTGCCTAAAAACACTGAAATCGGAAACCGGATCAAGCTTTTTTCAAAAGACATCGACCTTCGAGCTGAAGGTGGATACGTCGTTGCACCTCCATCAATCCATCCAAATGGCGAATCGTATTGCTGGACAAATGATGGATCAGTGCTGAACGCGGAATTACCGTCGTTCAACGTAAATTGGCTAGAAGGTGTCGCAGCAACTTCGTCGCACAGAAACGATGCGAGCATCCGGAATCCCACGGCCTACATCAGTCAGATTTGTGCGACCAGCAATCAGGGTGGCCACAATTCAACCTTCCGGGCTGCGTGCATACTTCGTGACGCTGGACTCAGTCCGGAAGAAGCGCTTGCTGAACTCATTACTTGGAATGATACGAACGCCGAGCCCCCGTGGACCGTGAAAGAGTTGCTTCACAAGGTACAAGACGCATTTAGAGCAAGGGGCAGGAAATGACCACGGACGGAACCCACTGGTACTCAGCTTGCGAAAAGTGCACGGCAAAGTGGTTTGGACTCGAGCATTCGAAGCAGTGTCCGCGGTGTGGGGCCGAGGTATCGTTCGCCGTCCGATTAACCCCACCGTGGGTGGCGGAACACGACAGACAGAAACCGAACACAAAAGAGCAAACCGAACGAGCGAAGTGAAATGGCTGGTGAAATCAAACACGCGGAAAATTTAGGTGACTCGCTCGCGGCAACAAGTATGTCTGTTCGCAAACGACTTCCTGATACGCGGAAGTCCATCACCCACAAATTTGAAATTGGCGAATTGACCGGCTACGTCAGCGTCGGAGTGTTCGACGATAGAAGACCCGGTGAACTATTTATCAAGGTCGGAAAAGAAGGTTCGACGATTCGTGGGCTACTCGATTCCATCGGCATCGTAACGTCACTCGCGCTTCAATACGGAGTCCCGGTTTCAAAGCTCGCTGAAAAGCTCAGTCACGTTCAGTTCGAGCCGTCAGGCATCACGAAGAACCAAGACATCCCAATCGCAAAGAGCATCGTTGACTATGTCTTCCGCTGGCTTGGGAAAACGTTTGGTGACACTGAAGTCGACGAATCAGATCCGAGTCCCGAAACCCACCAATCGAACACATAGATGGAATCCCACCCGACACTTTAGGAATTACACAATGTTAAAAAGCGTTAAAGAGCTGGCAAAATCCCTCGGTATAAGCCCAAAGACCGTGTACGCACTGGTCAGTCGCGACGAAATCCCCTTCACCCGAATCGGCGTCGGGCGTGGCACTCTCCGGTTTGACATTGACGAGGTTAAGGAAGAACTCCGGAAAAAAACGCGGGGACATTCCCATCAACGACTTTCAAAGCCACAGACAAAACACTTGCTCTAAAGGGGATTCCCGTGTCCGATTCCACTCCGATTCAATGGTGCGATAGCACGGTCA
>JAGQPO010000156.1:1869-11266 GCA_020426665.1 Planctomycetales bacterium | reverse complement strand
AATCGTTGTCGCGGCCAAATTGTTCTGTCCGAAGTCGTTCGAATTAGGGACACCTGCGTCATTGAAATTGAATCCGGGAGTACCGGGACTCAGTGTATTTCCGAATGCTCCAGCAGCTTGCCCACGGCTGAAGGCCAACGAGTCTTGCAAACCAAGTTCGGTTCCAATTTCAAAGGCGTCTTCCAGTGACACTTCGGCCAGCATGACTTTGATCAGAACCATCGGACGTCGACGATCCAAACGGTCGATCAACAGTCGCACTTCTTCGTACAATCGCGGTGAGACGCTAAGCAGGATGCTGTTGAAGTTGGCTTCCGCAATCGCAACGATGTCGCGGTCCAACAAGTCGTATGGGCCCAGACCGGTTTGGTATTGGCGAATTGTTGTTTGTGATTGCTGGCGTTGGTTGACGTAGTCGGTGATCGCGGCGGCGACCAAGGCGGCTTCGTTGTTCTTCAACCAAATCACTTCGGTGATGCGTTCGGCAAAACCTTCGCTGTCAAGCCGCAGCAGGATGCTTTCGACGACTTCCAAGTCCGAGGACGAACCACTGGCAACGATGCTGTTGGTGCGAATGTCGGTCGAGAATCGAAGTGGTACCAGAGAGCTGTCGCTCGACGCGGTGGCCGGCGGCAACCCGGCCGCGTTCGCACCACCGACACTGGTTCCGCTGGTCGCCGCATCGGAACCGAACAACGTTTCCAGCGAGGTCGTCAACTGAGCCGCGTCGCCGTTTTCGATTGTGAACACTTTCACCAGCGAATCGATACCGGGAGCCTTGTCCAATTGTCGAATCAATTCAGCGATCAATCCCATGCTTGCAGATGGAGCGCGAACCACGATCGAGTTTGAATTCGATTCGGCAGTGATCGTCGCACCGGCCAAAATTCCGGACTCGACCATTCGCTTTTCGGTGCTGTCAACGGTCAGGATCGAAAGCGACGTTGACGGTGCGGTGACGTCCCCGGCCGCTCCGACTTCGCCGGCAGCAAAGGCGTCTTGCAAAGTCGTTGCCAAGTCTTCGGCGACGGCGTTGTTCAACGTGAACACTCGCAACTCGCTTGTGGCAGGCGTCTTTTCCACATCCAGTTCGTTGATCAGCCGAGTCACTTCGGTCATGTCCCGAGGCGCGGCGCTGACGATCAACGAATTGGTGCGATAATCGGCCGAGATCCGAACTCGTGGCCCGAGCCCATTGCGCACGTCGTCTTCAATGCCGGGGCGGTTGCTGAAGTAGGTCAAGATGGTGTCTTGTGCGTCAACGGCGGACGCGTTTTGCAACCGAAACACTCGCAATCGGCTCGACTCTTCCACGGGTTGGTCGATCTTGGCAATCAGCTCCTTCAAGGATTGGATCGCTTCGGCCCGACCGATCAATAACAAGGAATTCGGACTGTCCAGCGACGTAATGCTGATGTCGCCTTGTCGTGACGACAACACGTCGTCGTAAAGTTGCGTCAACAATTCGGCAACGGCATTGGCGTCGGCATGTTTTAGCGGAACGACTTCCGAATCGGGTTGGGTTAAGATCGCCTTGTCTTCGATCTCCTTGATCAATTCCATCACACGTTGAACGTCTTTCGTCGCACCTTTGACGATGATCTGGCCCAATTCGGGAACGTATTCGATTTGAACGTCGCCCAACGGCCCTGCCGCTTCGCCGCCGTCACCACCTTCCGGTGCTGCGTCGCCACCCTGAGGTGCGCCGCCACCCTGGGCATCTTGCAACACCGCGTTTTGGAAGACACTTTGGTTGGGACGTGAATAATCGTCATTGTTCAGAGCGCGAAGCAGTCGCATCGTTCGTTGAACAGGTGCCATTTCGGCGGACTGCAAACGATGGACTTGGGTCACATCGTCGTATCGGTTGGGCACTCGATCGAGTGCGCTGATCATTTTTTCCCATCCGGGGATGGCCGGGTCCGGTGCGCGGACCGTGATTTGGTTTTGACGGCGATCGACTTCGACCAACGTGCCCTGCATCGGCGGGACGTTCATTTGGAACGTCACTTGATTGCCGTTGTTCCGCGTTGTCATCGGAACATCTTGGCCGGCTGCTTGTTTGAGGTCGCGTTCGAATTCACGCCATGAAATGTTTTGCAATCGGACGCTCAGTGGACCGTTTGTCACCGACGACGCCTGCCGAACCGCGCCCGCAACCAAAGTTTGGACTTGTGATGCGATCGCCGCCTGGGCGTTGGCCGGCGCCATCACAACCAGTTGGCTGTTTTGTGGGTCCGGTGAAATCGTGATGCCGGGAAGGTCACGGAATCGCAAGCTAAGTGTGGTCGCGATCGCGTTGGCGTGTGCCGCGGGAACCGCAAGCTTTCGCAGCTGCGGTGACTCGCTGCCGGGCGGCATTTGCGACGTCGCCGCGACGGTACGCACACTGTTGGATTGACCGGCACCCGCCGCCAAATAATTTTGGTAGGCTCCGGGGCCCATCGACGGAACTCGGAACGGGGCCGTGGTCGGACGCTGCGCACGCGACGGCGCGTCCGGCGACTGCGCGCACACTGTTGTCACGGCAACCAAGGCAACGAGCTTTAGACAAAATGCTCTCCTAAGGCCGCAAACGACAGGAGGCAAAAAAGTTTTCAACCGGTGCACGGGCAACACCTATTCTGGGTCATGGGTATCATCGACAAATTGAACGGAGCTCCAAGAGCGCTTCCTCCGTTCATCACCAGTGATCGTCGTGGCCGGTGCATCCCCTACAGTCAAACTCATCGCGATACTGGCAGCGAATCGGCCAATCAGGGATGATTGTTAGAACAGTTAACGAACCCAAAGTCTTGGCAGTTTCGGTAACCTGTAGGGCCTGGCCAGAATTTACGCCCGGCACGAATCGATTCAATCAGCCAACTCGAACGGCAAGTCGCACAACATGACCACTCTTGGAGGACAGATCCTGCTGCCCGGACCGACGGGGCAAGCCGTGATTCGCGAAGGAATCGTCAAGATTGATGGCGAACAAATCATCAGCGTTGATTTCGAAGACGTGACATGCAGCGTCGACCTGGGCTGCCCAAATGCCCTGATCAGTCCGGGCTTCATTGACACCCATCTGCATCTGCCCCAGTTTGACTCAATTGGCGCCTTCGGCATGCCGCTGATGCCCTGGTTGAACCAAGTGATTTTGCCGGCCGAACAACGCTGGAACGATCACAGATTTGCCGCCGAAATGACGGATCGGGTTGCCAGGCAATGCCTGGGGGTCGGCACAACCGGCGTGTGCGCCTACGCGACGACCTCATACGACGCAACAATTCAGGCTTTGAAAGCATTTGATGCGATCGGATTTCGCGGCGTGATTGGCCAGGCGATGATGGATCGAGACACCCCGCCCGATCTGATCCGGCCGACGGATCAATTGGTGGACGAAGTCAATGAGACGCTGCTAAAGTTTCCATCGTCGGGCAGGTTGGCGGCTGCGGTCACTCCTCGATTCGCGCTTTCGTGCAGCGACGGCCTGATGATGCAAGCCGGTAAACTGGCCGAGGCACACCAAGCGATCATGCAAACCCATTTGGCGGAGACGGAGGCCGAGTGTGCAGAGGTCCGCAACCGATTTGGTGGCAAGTCGTATGTTGATGTTTACGCAGGTTTCGGACTCCTCGGGCCACGCAGCATTTTCGGGCATGGGATTCATCTGGGGCCGGAGTGCCAAAGCAAATTGGCGCGGTCCGGCAGTTTGATCGCCCATTGCCCGACGGCAAATTCGTTTTTGGGCAGTGGCACAATGAATCGCGCTTCGCACCTTTCGGCGGGAGTCAAAATAACTCTCGGCAGCGACATCGGAGCGGGGTATGAACGCAGCATGGTGCGGGTGGGACGCGCGATGATTGATGCGGCGATGCGAATTGCCGGCAACGCATTGTCGTCGACAGATCCACGGAGTTCGGTTCCTAATGCGGCAGAGGCCTGGTATCAAATCACGACCGGAAACGCCGATGCACTGGGGTGGACCGATGTCGGTCGCATTGCGTCCGGAATGTCGGCGGACCTGTGCGTGATCGAACCTGACATTCCTTGGCGGTCGGCACAGGATCCGCTGTCGGCGTTGATGTTCGCTTGGGATGACCGCTGGATACGTCAGACGATTCTTCGCGGCCAGGTGCAGTATCAATCAACGCAGAGTTCATCAATGAATCCCGTCGCCGCGACCCGATCGGACGGAGCGTCGCGTCCATGATTTTGCACGTCGATATGGACGCTTTTTACGCGTCAATCGAACAGCGTGATCACCCGGAATTAAAGGGGCAACCGGTTGTCGTCGGTGGTGGCAAAACAGGGCGAGGCGTCGTGTCGGCGGCAAGCTACGAGGCCCGCGAATTCGGAATCCACAGTGCCATGCCGGGGCGTCGGGCGGCGCAGCTTTGTCCCCACGCAATCTTCGTCCGTGGTCGTCTGTCTCATTATGCCCAGGTCGGTAGACAGGTCCGCGAGATCTTTGGTCGATTCACACCAATCATCCAGCCTTTGTCGCTGGACGAAGCCTTCTTGGATGTCGCCGGAACAGAACGCTTGCACGGTGATGCTGAATCGATCGGACATCAAATCAAAGACGCCATTCAAAATGAACTCGGTCTGACAGCCAGCGTTGGCATCGCGCCGCGTAAGTTCGTCGCCAAAATTGCAAGCGATTTAGAAAAGCCCAACGGCTTCGTCGTCGTTCGTGAAACGGAACTGATTTCCTTTCTCGATCCGCTTCCGGTCAGTCGACTATGGGGAGTCGGAAGCGTGGGGCAACGACGGCTTCATCGCTTGGGGCTGCATACGATCCGCGACATCCGCCGATACGACCAGTCGCTGTTGGTTTCTCACCTCGGCGACTGGGGAAGCCACCTTTGGAAACTTGCCAACGGAATTGATTCACGGGGCGTTGTTCCAGATCGAGACGCCAAACAAATCAGCCACGAACGAACGTTTTCGGACGATCAAACCGATCCAGAATTGCTGCACGCGGTTGTCTGTTTTTTATGCGAGCAAACGACGATGCGACTGCGATCCAGCGATCGCAAAACAAAGATGATCGTTTTGAAATATCGTCGCGAGGATTTTCATACGTTCACCAAAAGCCGGACGCTATCGGCACCCACCGACCGGACAAGCGATGTGATTCAAATCGCATCTGAACTGCTGGACGAAATGCGTCGACATGAACCGAGACCGGTTCGATTGATCGGCGTGTCACTGGGTTCGCTGGTCAGTAAAGGTACGCCGTCGCAGTTGTCGCTGTTCGATGATCAAGACCACCAACTTGCAGAACAGAAAGTCGACAGCGTTGTTGACGAATTGTCGCGAAAGCTGGGTGAGAAAACGGTGTACCGCGCGGCAAGCCACCAATGGCGGACACGCAAGCGTTAACACCGTTGAACATCACGATGACCGATGCGCCAGCAAGGGACCTCTATTTGTCATTGATGGTCCAGCGCTGACGCGTTCGGTTTGTCTTCTTTAGACCAAATTCCTTCGAACGGCCCAAACGGCTGCTTGGGTACGATCAGTCACACCGATTTTTCGCAGGATGTGTTGAACGTGCTCTTTGACCGTTTCGTAACTGATGCCAAGCATCTTCGCGATCTCTTTGTTGGTCAGACCCTGCGCCATTTGACGAAGCACTTCGCTTTCACGATGTGTCAACGGAACGTCCAATTCTTGGCTCAATCGCGGCGTCGCCAATGCGCCCGTGACACGTCGCAATTCCTCGCGTGTCCAAGCCGATTCACCGTTGGCCGCCGTGTTCAGGGCGTCAATCAATCGCTCACGCGGAGCCGATTTCAAAACATATCCGGCCGCACCAAGAGCGACGGCACGTGCGATGTAAGTTGGATTGTCGTAAGCCGAGTAAAGAACGATCGGCAAATCAGGATGGTCCAGCTTCAGACGTCCCAAAGTGTTCAGTCCGTCACCCCCGTCCATTCGGATGTCCATCAGAACACAGTCGGGCACCGATTTCTCGACGGCAGCCAACGCTTCGGTTGCGTTGCCGGCTTCGGCGGCGACCACCAAGTCAGTGCCTTCAAGCATCGCCTTCAGGCCTAATCGAATCACCAAGTGGTCATCCACGACTAACAGATTCTTGCTCATCGAATCTCCTTAAACTTCCGGGGGTTAGATTTGCTGTGCCACACGAGTTCTGCCGGTCAATCGGCTGGGGGGAAATCAACCCGTGTGGTACGGAAAAGTGATACTAAAACGTGAAACAGTGAAAATTTGATGGATGCGGACGTCGGCCCGAGTTGTTAGTTGGTAGGGGCGTGATCCCACTCGCCGAACCGCACCACTTTGAGGATCTTAGTCCAAATAATGGGGAGTCCCGAACCAAAAAACGGGTGGGTGACACTATGACGTATTTCCCTTTCCAGTGACAGCTACTGTCACACCAACTGGCTGGAAAGGATCAGCCCAAAGAGGGAGTCTCTGAACGAATTCTGCTACAAGTCGCGACAGAAATCGCAAATTTCGCATTAATTTCTGAAATTTTAAGTACGTTTTCTGGGGCCGATGGGATCTTGGCGGCTAACCGACGACGAATTCTTTGAGAAAATCGTCTGATGGCGGCAGCTTGACTCCCCAACAGAGCCCCACCTCTTTGGCGGATATTGGATTCTACAAAGGGGTCAATCAAATGCCCCATTAAAATTGGACGTTTTGCGGTTATTACTCTCATCGTTTCGGATCAGCGACCTACCCAGGCTGCGAGCCATTCTTTGAGCGCGATCCCAAAAGTTTTTCCTCCCGCAGCCGTCGGAATCAAATCGCGTGCCGAGAATGTTTCGGCCTTCGCTCCGCTGAAATTGGTGCCCAGAGCCAGGAATTCGAGTTCGTGGGTCTCGGCTAAACGCATCGCCCTGGCCAAATGCACTGCCGTAGTCACCAATCCGACGGTTTCTTTTGAGGGTCGAAAACCTCGTTCTCCCGAAACATTGTCCTGCCCTTCGCCCGCTCCCCGGGATCCGATTTTGCCGAGCCAGCTTTTTGGCGGGTCTCGAAAAAATGCGTCAAGACTCTGCATTTCACCGGCGGTGTTGAGCCCTGGGACTTCAAAGATCACATCATCGGGGACGCCGATCGAAACCAACATTTGGCGGCCGATTCGGGAGGGATCCGATCCGCCTTCGGCGCCTGTGCCGGTGCAAATAATGGTCCGTGTTTTGCCTGCGTACCAGAGTTGGGCTGCCAGCATTAGTCGTTGGCCATCGATTCCGAGCTCGGGAACGCCGTAGCGATTTTCGCCCGCGTAGCCGCCCAACAACACGACGGCTTGCAGCGGGGATTGAGTCAGTGGCGACTCCGCCCCGATCATCGAATTGGATGCTTCGGGGTGTTCCATCGACCGCAAAAAGGCACTGGCGAAGCGGCCGTTAAATGTCACGCCGACGAACAACCAAACGGCCAATAGAACAGTGGCCGACATTCGGTGGCCCCGAAGTAGATTGGCAATGGCAAAGGCGAAAACGAACAGCCATAACGTGGCAACCGGCATCGCCAAACTAGTCGCGGCACGCTCGGCCGGTGATCGGCCACCGATAACACCGGTTAGAGTGACCAGGGTCAATACGATCAAAGCGGATCCACACATTCCAATCAACAATGCCTTGATCAATCCGACCTGTTTGGCGGGCGCGTTGGAAGTGTCTTTTTGATCACAAGACGATGTCGTGTCAGTCGATTTGCCGCGGGTCACCGATTCGCACCTGGAAATAGTTGGCGGGTTCGAATGAAGCTGAAGATTCCAAATTCGTCATTTGCCCGGTGGTCATCCTAACCGCCGCCGTCCCATAATGTTTTTTTGCATGATCGCGATTGCAAAATCCGAAGTATCCGAGTTCGACAGTACAGGAAAAACCAAATGCGCTGGCGCGGCAGAGAACAGAGCACCAATGTGGAAGACCGACGAGGCTCAGGCGGACGTGTCGCAGCCGGAGGCGGAATCGGCGTTTTGATCATTGCTGTGATCGTTGCTCTATTGGGCGGGAATCCGGCAGGGTTCTTGCAACAACAGCAGCAGGCCGCGCAACAAGCCGCACAACAAGGCGGTGCGGGTGACCCGACTGCGAATTTGTCCCCCGAAGAAATCGAGCGGGGAGAAATGGCAAAGGTTGTCCTGAAAGACACCGAAGACGTTTGGAGCGATCTGTTCGCGGCCAGTGGACAGCGCTATCGGCCTCCTACGCTGGTGCTGTTCTCGGGCAGTACACAGTCACGTTGCGGCGGGGCGAGCGCGTCGACGGGACCGTTTTACTGCCCGGCTGACGAGAAGGTCTACTTGGACACGTCGTTCTTCACGCAACTTGATCGTCAATTGGGAGCTCCGGGAGATTTTGCCCAAGCCTATGTTATCGCCCACGAAGTCGGACATCACATCCAGAACCTGACCGGGAAAACAGATTACGTGGATGAGATCCGCAGCACACGCAGCGAAGTGGAAGCCAATGCTGCGTCGGTCAAACTAGAATTGCAAGCCGACTTTTATGCGGGCGTGGTATTGCATCACACTCAAAAAGAAAAGCAGGTCATCGAGCCGGGTGACATCGAAGAAGCACTGCGCGCGGCCACCGCCATCGGGGACGATCGTTTACAGAAACGAAGCCAAGGATTTGCCGTACCGGAAACCTTTACTCACGGAACCAGCGAACAGCGTTTGCGTTGGTTTATGAAGGGTCTGGAAACCGGTGACCTGAGTCAAGGCAACACGTTCGAAGCCCGTGAACTGTAAGTCACCCCAGCCGGATTCGCATGCAATCATGTTCAAGTGGGCCTGCCTTACAACAGCGATCGTATTCGGACTGGTTGTTCTGTATATGATCCACGATCTGAAGCGTGACGTAACTGGTTCTCTGCAATCGGCTCAGCAGGCCGTCTCAAAAGCGAACGTGGCACTGGAAACGGTTAACGACAAGCTGCCGACGATCGTTGACGAAGTTAAAAAGGGCACAGAAACACTTTCCGGCGTGGCCGAGGATGTCAAGCTTTTGAAAAGTGTCGCCGGCATCAGCCAGAATGATCGAGGGCTCAGAGGCATCGCCAACTACGTCGATGAAATCCAACGCGCCCTGGGTGATGAGACCGAGGGGAAAGACGCCACGATTAAAGTCGAAGCGGTGATCGGATCATCGCTGAAGGATGTCGAATCCGCGCGAGAGTTTCTGGTCGGATTGAACAAGGAAGCGATCTATATCCTTGCCGTTGCGAAGTCCAAGGAAGAGGCGTTGTGGCGAGTCTGTCACGGAGGGTTGCCGCGTCGGGCACCGTATTACATTGCGTTTCCGAACGAAGAACCGGTTCTGTTGGACACCTTTATCAAGCAGATTCACCCGGAATCAGCCAATTTGCCGGATTACAAGCCCTAACGCTTTGTCAACATTTGATTTTGGGGTAGCGGAACTCG
>JAGQPO010000156.1:0-1853 GCA_020426665.1 Planctomycetales bacterium | reverse complement strand
AGTTTCGATTCGTCCGGCAATTCACGAAAGTCACGCACGACTTCCGCTACGTTCCAACCCCAAAATTAATCCGGACGAAGGACTAGCGAAATTGTTCCGTTTGGCCGGTAACGACATCTCTTTTTCAGTGGTTATAATGTTGGGTTACCGGCCTGATGCGTCCGCGGCCGGCGTCACCGACGCCCGCTGCGAACCAAAAATGCCGGCGTGCCGCGTTGGCTTTGTCGCCAAGTGTTTCGTCAATTCTTTTTTTAAGGGTACGACGGACTTCCAGTCCGTCGACGAAGATTGGATTCAACGGACTGGAAGTCCGCCGTACAAGTCGCACTCGACCCAAAAACCAAGGCAAGACGAAACGCCAACAATCCAATTCAGTGCGATCCTTCCTAATTCCCACCATCCGATCGGGACAAGCCTTCCCCATTGTCCTGTTTTCCATGCTTAGGTATCCGATGAGACGTCTCGGCCATCTTTCTGTGTTGCTGTTGTTGCTTTCGTTTACTCCGACGGTCTCCATGGCGCAGGCTCCGCGTTTGGAAATCCGAGACGGGCTGAAACTGGCGTCGGTCGGTAATTCGCTCGGTGAACGGATGAATTTGTACGGCAACTTCGAAACCAGGTTGCACCTGCGTCAGTCCGACCATCACATTCGTTTTCGTAATTTTTGTTGGCCCGCCGATGAGGTCGGCCATCGACAACGCCCGAGCAGCTACACGACGATCGATGATCCCGTCGCGATTTTCGCGCCCGAGGCGTACCTGTGCTTTTTCGGAGCCAACGAATCGTACGCGGGCGATGACCAGGCGACCGTGGACGCGTTCATCGCATCCTATCGCAACTACATGTCCGACATGAATTCAACC
The DNA here is from genome assembly GCA_020426665.1 of Planctomycetales bacterium. Classification (GTDB taxonomy): domain Bacteria; phylum Planctomycetota; class Planctomycetia; order Pirellulales; family Pirellulaceae; genus Stieleria. The sequence continues at coordinate 990 of JAGQPO010000156.1, read as the reverse complement.
TATTCTGGCGGCAAAGCACAATTTGTTCTGGTCAGCCCGATCGCATTCGAATCGACGGGGAATGCACTTCATCCCGACGCGATCGAGCGAAACAAATCGTTAAAAATTTACCGTGACGCGATCAAGAAATTGGCCGACGAAGACCATTTGCCTTTCGTCGACTTGTTCACCGCATCGAAAGAAGCGTTTGATGCCCAACCCGGTGCTCAATACACGATCAATGGCCTGCACCTGAACGGTCGTGGTGATCAACTTGTATCGGAATTATTGGACCGATCGCTGTTCAGCGATTCGCAAACGATCGACGACGATCTGTTTCAAACGATTCAAAAATGGGTCAATGACAAGTCTTGGTTGCATCTTCAAGATTACCGAATGTTGAATGGTTGGTATGTGTACGGCGGCCGCCGCACATGGGACACCGAAACGTTCCCGAGTGAGTATCGAAAAATTCGCAAGATGGTTGAGGTTCGCGACCAATACATCTGGGACCTTGCCGCTGGCAACCCTGTCGCACCGCAGCCAGACGATTCCGCGACTGGAGAAGTCGTCGTGCCCGAGACGATGTTCGGTACCCGTGACGACAATTTCCGAGCGATGCGCGAACCCAAAGAGCTGGTCTATCCGACGCCCGAAGAATCGATCGGGATGATGACGATTCCCGAAGGGATGGAAGTCAAACTGTTCGCGTCCGAACGAGAGTTTCCCGAGTTGGCCAATCCCAATCAAATCGCGTTTGATGCGAAAGGCCGATTGTGGGTCTCGTGCATGGCAAACTATCCGCAATGGCAACCCGGTGCGGCACCGCCGGACGATCGATTGCTGATTTTCGAAGACACCGACGGGGATGGCAAAGCCGATGTCTGCAAGACGTTCTATGACAAGCTGATTTGTCCCACCGGCTTTGAATTCTATGACGGCGGTGTTTTGGTAGTCGATGAACCGCGTATCTTGTTTCTGAAAGATACCGACGGTGACGACAAGGCCGAT
>JAGQPO010000155.1 GCA_020426665.1 Planctomycetales bacterium | reverse complement strand
CGGTCCGCTACGAAGCATCGTTCCACGTTCGAAGACGGATTCGAAAGGGGCATCTCCGGCGGCCTTCTCGATATACAGTTGAATCTTTTGATCTTTGCCTTCGGCATCTTTGTAGGCGACCTCGGCAAGGCTGCCGGAGGATACAAATGCCAACAATCCGTGATAATCGACTTGGCGAAAATCGTCGACCAGCGGATGATCATGGCATTGGGCACATTGAAGATCGCGTCCCAAGAACACGCGTGCCAAATCACGCGTCGTCAGATGTGGATCACCCGCCCGATCTAAATAAAACCGCTGTGCCGCACGGTGATCGCGATTCCACCACGGCGAATACAACAATTCTTTGGACAACACATCCAGCGGTGTTTCGGCCGCGACATGATCACGCAAATAGGAGATCCATGACGCCCGATCAACATGACTGTGTCCTCGTCGAAGCATCAGCGTTCGATCTAGAAACGTGACCAGATGCTCGTCGGATAACGGATCTTTTAAGAAACGATCAACCCAATTCGACCAACGGTCGTTCGAGTCATCCGCGGCATATTCGTCCAGTTCTTCGCGCGTTGGAACCACGCCACGAAGATCCAAAGACAATCGACGCAGCAGTTTGCCATCGGACTCTGCCGGTGCAACCGGCAAAGGCGATGTCGGCTGCAACTGTTGATCGATTTGATCACTCAGCGTCAACGCTTTGGCCGGTTCCGGCGTTTCTTCGCCAGCAATCGCCGGACCAATCGTCAACGCAACCAAGACCACCGCGGCAGCGGCGCGGCTTTGCGTAAACACCGCTTTGCATCCATTTGCGGCAAACATGGTGGGCCCTCGGCGGGAAGGGAGCGGAACCCAGGGTGGGGAGGCAGGCGTCTGGCGGTAAAACGCGAGACCAATTTTGGCAGGGGCGGGGAAGCGATTTTCCACGCAGGTCTCTATTATCGTGGGTTCGGCCACGGAAAGCAACTATCCGAAAATTTCCTGGATGGATTCGCCCCCAAAGACCGTTGGAACCTCGTCGCGGCCGTGATGGTTGTACGTCAATCGATTCGCGTCGATTCCCAAGGCGTGCAGGATTGTGGCATGGAAATCATGTGGTGAAACCGGGCGTTCGACGGCGACGTAACCGAGTGCGTCGGTTGCGCCGATGATTTGGCCGCCTTTAACGCCGCCGCCGGCCATCCACGTCGTGTAGCCGGCGGGCGAATGATCGCGACCATTGCCGCGTCCTTCCATCGTCGGCGTTCGTCCGAACTCTCCGGCCCAAACAACGAGGGTGGATTTCAACAGATCGCGTTGTTTCAGGTCGGACAACAGGCCTGCGATCGGCCCGTCGGTTCGCGATGCCATTTTTGAATGGTTGGCTTTGATGTTCCCGTGGGCGTCCCAACCGCCGACGCGAACTTGTACGAATCGCACGCCGCGCTCGACCATCCGGCGCGCGAGCAGACAAGCCTTGCCCACCGTTTTACTTTGCGGATTTTCCAATTGATACAAATCTTGCGTTTGTTGAGTCTCACCGGCAAGGTCGAACAGATCAGGCGCCGACGTTTGCATTCGAAACGCGGTTTCATAAGAGTCCAGTCGTGCCTTCAGTTCACTCAAGTCACCGGATTGTTTCAAATGACGATCATTGAACCAACGAATCAATTCCAATTGATCCATGCGCTGTTGATCGGTTGTCTGTGGCGGCATCGTGACGTGGCGGATACCGGTGGAAGGATCGACAATCGTGCCCTGAAAACCAGACGGCAGAAAACCGGATCCCCAACCGGCGCCCTGTGGAAACTGCATCCCGTCGGTGTGCAAGTTCATCGCAATGAAGGCGGGCAGATTCTCGTTGGCAGTTCCCAGTCCATACAGCGACCAACTGCCGATGCTGGGTCGGTTTCCCGCAGCCGTTCCCGTCAACGCCACGCATTCACCCGGCCCGTGCACGGGATTGTCATGTTGCATCGATCGAATCACACACAAATCGTCGACGTGATTAGCAACGCATGGGAACAATTCCGACACCGGGATCCCGCTGTCGCCGTGTTCGTGGAACGCCCACGGAGATCGCATCAGATTCTTGATTCCGGCCCTTTTGATTTTCGGGATTGTCGCGGCGATGCTTTCGGGGACGTCCTTTCCCTCCAATCGATCCAAGTCTGGTTTGGGATCAAACGTGTCGACTTGGCTGGGGCCGCCTGACATGAACAGGACGATCACACTGGATGCCGTCGCCGTGTGATGGACGACATTCGGTTTCGCCTCCGATGCACAGGCCAAGCTTTGGAACGCCATCGCGCCGACGCCTAGGCCCGAGCCATAAAGAAACGATCTGCGGTCGATCCAGTTGCGGTGGTTTTTTGTCATCGGCATCGTCAGTTCATGTATAAGAATTCGCTGAGGTTCAAGAGGGCCAAGCACATTGATTCAATCGAGTTCTGGTCAAGGAACTCGTTTAATCTGGCGATCTCGTCATCGGTGGCATCACGACCCAAAGCCAACCGTACCGCCACCGCAGCAGATTGATCCTTGTCGGTCGACTGGCGCAAGCGATCGGCAAACGCGATTCCGGCCGATTGCATGAAGTCACTGTTCAGCAAATACAGTGGTTGCAGACTGACAGTCGATGTTCGCCGGCGCGAACAAGTCGAAAGTGCCGGAGGGCTATCGAACAGTGTCAATGATTCGGGAATCCGCTCCCGTTGTTGTTGCAGATAGACGCTGCGCCGAAACGATGAAATGTCGTTGTCGTCGGCAACGCTGGGGCCTCCGGCGGTCCGATCCAGTTGTCCGGCAACGGCAAGGATGGAATCACGGATCGCTTCGGATTCCAGGCGGCGAGGCACCCAACGCCAGATCGTTTTGCATTCGGGGTCAACGTCAAAATTGGATTGCGAGAACGTCGCCGACTGACGATATGTGGAAGATCGCAGAATCAGACGATGGATGTGACGCGTGCTCCAACCACTTTCGATCAATTCACCCGCAAGCCAGTCCAGCAACTCCGGGTGCGTGGGTGGTGTACCTTGAGTGCCGAAGTCACCGGAGGTTTCAACAATGCCCCGGCCGAAGTGCCACTGCCAAATTCGGTTGACCCAAACGCGAGCCGTCAGCGGGTTGTCACGCGACACCAGCCACTCGGCCAAATCGGTTCGGGAGCTGACTGACCCGGGAGTCGGGCCAAAGGCGGCGGGCCATCCGGGGCGAACTTCGGGACCGACGGCTTTGACATCGCCGCGAATTCGCAAATAGGTCTTTTGTTTGCCAAGAGCGGCGCGGTCATGGGGCAGCGGCCAACGCATCTCGTGCGGTGCGACGGTCGTCTCGCTATCCGCTCCGCTCCAACCCCAGACCTGTGGCGCCGTCGCGATCGCGTCTTCGAGATCTTGAAATGCCTGGCGTTCTTTGGAGTTCATGCCTGAGACGACCGACTTTGGGATGACCAAAACCGGATCGGGCACGCCCGAGCGACGTTTGTTATCGACCAGACGCGTGTGAACCGAATCAAACAGTTGCTGGCGCGCGTCGATCCAAAGCTTGGCATCCGGGGCGTCTTTGGTTAGCAGCAGATTACCGGGCTGCCCGCGAGTGAAGAAGGCTTGAAAACGGTAATAGTCGCGGATGGTAATCGGATCAAATTTGTGCGTGTGGCATTGGGCGCATTCCATCGTCATACCCAAGAATGTTTGCGCGGTGGTGTTGACCACATCGACCAAGATGTCGTTTCGTTGGATCTCCTTGTCCAACTCGTTTCCGCTGTATCTGGCCGCCGCCAGGAACCCGGTTGCCGCAAGTGATTGGGACGAGCCTGGTAATTCGTCACCGGCGATCTGTTCCAGAATGAACAGGTCGTATGGTTTGTCGGTTCGAAAGCTGTCGATGATATAGTCACGGTATCGCCACGCGTGCGGCCGTGGTCGATTGTGCTGGTGGCCGTTGCTTTCGGCCCACCTCGCCAGGTCCAACCAGAACCGACCCCAACGTTCGGCATAGGCCTGGGATGACAACAGTTGGTCAATCCATTGATCCAGTTGCTCGTGACTGGTCGCCTGGTCCAGACCGGGGAACGCGGACGGAGGCAGCCCGGTCAAGTCCAATGCGATTCTGCGTTGCAGCGTTGGCCAATCCGCGGAATCCGCCGGCATAACGCCCAGGCTTTCCTGCTTTCGAAAGATAAAGGAATCGACAGGCGTTCGTGCTTGATCATGACGATTCGAGCTGGGGGGCTCCGGCAGAGTGATCTCCGGCAGAGTGATGGGCTGAAATGCCCAATGGTCGGATTTCAAAATCGGAGTGGGCAGTTGTTGGTGGTCCCACGTGACACCCTCGTCGATCCAACGACGCAGCACCGCGATCTGGTCAGGGCTCAGCGGCTTTGCCGTTCCGTCTGGTGGCGGCATTTGTTTGTCCGGGTCCTTCGATTCGACCAACAATACCAAAGGGCTGGAACCGGCCTCACGTGGCGAGACGTGATTCAATAATTCGTCGTAGTGATCAAGACGAAGTCCTGACTCGGGATCATCGCCACTGTGGCAACCGAAACAATGTTGACTGAGGATCGGATAAACATCGTTCGCAAAGTCAACGGTCGGAGTGGTCGACACGACTGCTGGTGGCGGCGGCGGAGCGGGATCGCGGACCAGCTTGACATCGGGTTTCAGTCCAAACGATTCCAGCCAGGTTGCCGCCAAGGAGAGTTCCGAAACCGAGATTCGGTCACTGGGTTCTGTTTTCTGTCCGCTCGAAAATCCGATCCAATTGACGGTTCGAATCGCATCTTTGGACGTGCAGCGGATGGCCGGCTTTGCCGCATCGGTGATCTTGGGGTCGATCCACACACTTAATTGATCGAAGGCGTGGCCGCTGCCCGGATTCGATCGCGAGAGACATGCCAGGACGTTGTAGACGCGATCGCCTTGCAATGGAACATCGCCGAATGATTCGGATGACGACGAAAAACGTGCCATGAACGCGTTCGTCTTTCCATTAACGTGAATCCCAACATTGGGAACTCCGCCGTTATGTCCGGCGCTGTCACCACCGTCGTTTTCGTCCAACCACAAGACAAAAAATTCGCCGTTTCCATCGTCCGGCGTGTCGATACTGGCGGCGTCGTACCGCAGTTGAAATCGCACAAAAATCTGGTCGCCGTCAAAAGTCTTTTCCAATTTGCGGCGCAGCGGGTTGTTGCGATTGCCAGTCCCACGGATCTCGAACCATTGCGAAGCGCCACCGGCACGCGACATCGTCCACTGGTCCGACCACCCTAGCGAATCTGTCGCCGATGAATCTGCAGTTCCTAATTCGTCTGCGCGCGGAACTCCGCAAAATGCAAGCAGACAGCAAAGGGCTATGGTAAATCGACGCATTGAATCCGGCCGAGATCGAACCGCGAGGGGGGGGAGGTTGTGCTCTATGATAACTGATGCGAATCGCCCGCGGCGCGCGGCGGTAAAATGGCGCTTTCGCGGAACCGATCTTTATCCGGAAAGGCAGGCTTTTAGGAACTTTCCGGTATGGGATTGATTGCACGCCGCGATGTCTTCGGGGGTTCCGCTGGCGATCAATTCGCCCCCTTTGTGGCCGCCTTCGGGTCCCAAATCGATGACATAATCGGCCGTTTTGATCACGTCCAAGTTGTGTTCAATGACGACGACCGAGTGTCCGCTATCAACCAGACGGTTCAAGCTGTCCAGCAACCGATCGACATCGGCAAAGTGCAGCCCCGTCGTGGGTTCATCCAAGATGTACAGGTTGTGTTTTCCGCGTTTTAGTTTTCCCAGTTCCGCGGCCAATTTGACACGTTGTGCTTCGCCGCCGGAAAGGATCGTCGACGGGTGCCCGAGTTTCAGGTAGCCAAGTCCCAGCTCATCGAGCATCCCGATTTTACGAACGATGCTGCTTTGGTCTTTGAAAAAATCGACACCATCTTCGATCGACATCTCCAGGACATCAGCGATGCTTTTGTCGCGGTAGGTAACATCAAGAGTGTCTTGGTTGTAACGCAGACCTTTGCATGTCGGGCACGTTACCTGGACGTCGGGCATAAACGAAAGCTGGGTCGTGATCGAGCCTTCGCCGGTGCATTCTTCACAACGTCCACCTTTGACGTTAAAGCTGAACCGTGATGCGGTGTACTTTTTGCGTTTCGCCTGCTCCGTTTCGGCAAACAGTTTTCGGATCGCGTCGTAGATTCCGACGTAGGTTGCCGGATTGGATCGCGAGGATCGACCGATTGCCGATTGGTCGATGTTGATCACGTCGCTCAAGTGTTCGTGACCGATCAAGTCATCGTGATCGCCGGCTAGGACTCGGCTGTCGTGCATCAGTGAATAGAGTTTCTTTTGAATCACCTCATGAACCAGCGAACTTTTCCCGGAACCCGAGGCGCCGGTAACGCACACGAATTGTTCCAACGGGATGTCAATATCGATGTTTTTCAAGTTGTTGTGTCGCGCGCCGCGTACCGACAAGTACTTGTCGTTCTCTCGTCGTCGCTGGGCCGGGATGCCGATTTTGCGTTGGCCGCTCAGATATTGTCCGGTGATTGAACGTTCATCCTTCAGGATCTTTTCGACCGTACCGTTGATGACTACCTTGCCGCCATGGACGCCCGGTCCCGGACCGATCTCGATCACGTGGTCCGACGCGCGAATCGTGTCTTCGTCGTGTTCGACGACGATCACGGTGTTGCCCAGGTCGCGCAGCCGTTTAAGTGTCTCGATCATCTTGACGTTGTCTTTGGGGTGAAGCCCGATACTGGGTTCATCCAGCACGTACAACATGCCCATCAGACCTGATCCGATTTGCGACGACAGCCGAATGCGCTGCGATTCGCCACCGGAAAGCGTTGACGATCGGCGGTTCAAACTCAGATAGTCCAGGCCGATCGCGATCAGCAGTTCTAATCGCGTCGCCACTTCCTTCAAGATGATCTTGGCGACGGCGCGATGTCTGGCCGACGGTTTGATCTGTTTCAAATACTCCAACAGTTCGACCAAATGCATTTCACCGATTTCATGAAGGTTTCGGTTTTGTACCGTCACCAATCGCCGCGCCCGTTTCAATCGCGCCCCTTTGCATTCGGGGCAATCGTATTCGACCATTACTTTCTTCAAGTACTCGTCCATTCCTGCATTGGACGTGCCCTGTTTTCGGTACCATCGATAATGGTGCTCCAGCTGATTGACGACACCGTTGTATTTAATTTCTTTGCCGGCGTGCTGTTGACCTTGCTTGGCTCCCGGCGGAAGTACCACTTCGAACCGTTCTCCCTTGGTGCCGTAAAGCAACAGATCGACGTGTTCGGCAGGAAGTTGTTCGAACGGCAGGTCCAAGTCCAGGCCATAGTGTTTCGATAGTGAATACAGGATGCGACCGCCCCAACTGTCGCGTCCGTTGCTGAGCGCCGCTTTGACAAACGCGCCATCGGTTAGCGATCGGGTCGGGTCGGGGACAAGCAGTTTTGGGTGGACACGCATCGCCGTTCCGATGCCCGCACACGTCGGACAGGCTCCCGACGGATCATTGAATGTAAATTGTCCCTGGTTCATCTCGCCGGCAACCAGGTGATGCTTCTCGCACCCGAATCCGTTGTAAAACTTCTTCAGTTTTGGGCTAAGCCGTTTCGGTTTGACGATGTGAAATCCGATCAATCCGTCGCCCAGTTTCAGCCCGTGTTCAAGCGACGCGATCATCTGTGACTCGATACCCCCTTGGATCACAAATGTGTCGACGATGGCTTCGATGGTGTGTACTTCGTCTTCGTCGATTTCAAGATTGTCGCCCAAGTCACACAGCCGGCCGTCGATCCGCGCACGTCGGTATCCGTTGACGCGAATCTGTTCGAACAGGTATTCATAGTCTTCGCCATAGATTTTGTGTACGGGGACTCGTACCTCCACTTCGGTTGCTGTCGGAAGGGACAGCAAGTGCTCGACCATTTGGTGCGTCGAAAGGATCGGAATCGCTTCGGCGCACATCGGGCAATGCGGAGTGCCCATTGTGGCGAACAGCATTCTCAGATAGTCCGAGATATCGGTCATCGTGCCGACGGTCGAGCGCGGATTCGCTCCCACCGTTTTCTGGTCGATCGAAACCACCGGCGAGAGTCCGTTGACGAAGTCGACGTCAGGCTTTTTTAACTGGCCGATGAAACGCTTCGCATAAGTGGACATCGATGCCAGCAGTCTGCGTTGGCCTTCGGCGTAGACCGTGTCGAAGGCCAATGATGACTTGCCCGAACCGCTGACTCCCGTTACCACGACAAGTTGATCACGAGGGATTTCGACACTGACGTTTTGAAGGTTGTTTTCACGGGCACCTTGGACGTCGATCGTTGTTCGCATGATGGAGGCTTATGATTGCGGCGGTGATGCGAAGATCACTCGGGAAGCAAATATGCCGGTTCCTCAAGATGATCGTGGCTGCGTTTGGTCAGTTTGAAGGGGGCGGACAGTTTTTCAAGTCGTCCTTTTCGTTCAAGCCATTCACAGGCCGATTCAATGTGCCGAGGATAAACCTGGGAAAATGCAAAATGATCACTGATTTCTGAAAGTGGAACGAGGCGGTTCTGCTTTTTCAAGTAGCTCAACAAAGGCTTCAAGAAATCTTCAGCCGTCTCATCCAGGTATCCGTCGATCGTGTCCAACGCTTTCGTCAGGACTCCCTTGCTTTTGCGTTTGGAGATGACATCCAAATAAATCACTTGAAAGAGATCCGGTCGGGCATCGATCGCCTTGTAGATCACGCCGTGCTCACAGATTTTTCCGCCCCGAATGATCTCGGTGTGCGCGACACTGTGCGCCGCCCAGATCACTTCCTGACGGGCAAGTTCCAGGTCGCCCTGGACCGTCAATCGTAGTCGTGCATGTCGATGTGCGTGGATCGTCCACGTCGAAAACGTCAGCAACTCGCGCTCCTGGTCCTTCTTGGCCAATGTGTTTGCCTGTTTGAACCAGCTTTCGATCGACGGATCATCGCAGTACACCAGTTTTCTTTTAGCAAACAGGTTGCACGAAAACGCGGTGCGCGATGAACCTTCGACCATCTGTTTGAATCGGCTGCGCGGGATCACTTCGGCGTGAATGTTCAGATTGTCTTCGACCAGGATGCGAAAGATCCGTTCGTCTTGACCGTCGCTACGCAATCGTCGGCTCACTCCGTCCGCTTCGATGATCCACAGTGTCAGCGACTCGCGATCCCATATCGTTTCGGGTGTCAAGCTGCCCACCAGGACGACGGCCAAAACGTATCGATCCTCCGACACACGCCCAATCAATTGATCGAGCGCGGAAGCGAAACGTGTGATCTTTTCGGCTGCTGTTTCATTCGCCATTTGGAAAGGTCTCGCAATAAGGCGGCCTTGGGTCAGGTCATCAATCGATTCGGCCGCACCAAAGTTTACCGTTCTCTTGGTCACTTCGGAGCGAGAGCTTTTTTCTCTAGGTGGATGTGTGGCCGGGAGTCAGTGCCGCGCATTTCGATCACCTGATCCGCTTTTCCCTGAGTCAGGTATTCCGTCAGGTCGACGCCCATCGACCGCAGCCCTTCCAGGTGTTCGCGTTGAAGTGAAAGTCGCTCGGATTCGATTTCGGTACTGAGAGTCGACTGCAGACGCTGTAACTCGCGTTTCGATCGTGCGTCTTCGGCTTCGGACAGTCGTTTTGAATTTGCCTGGCGTCGTTTCAGATCGATTTCGTGTTCGATCTCGTTGGTTTGTTCTTCACGTCGTTTTGTCGCCCGCTCCATCTGGCATTGCAGTTTGTAATCTTCCAGATCCTGAGCCTGCCGTTCCGTTTCCTGTTCCAATTGCAGTTTGGTTCGGCTCTGGATCGCGTCGTCGTGCATTTTCTGCAGCGATTCCGGCGCTCCGTATCCTCGATAGACGACATTGTTGATCTGGTATCCGCACTGGGATGCTCGGTGCAGCAATTGCGTGTAGGTCGTGGTGGCGTTCAACATTTCTGTTTCGCCCTTAAATTCTTCGAAGGTGCGTTTGCCGGTGAATTCGACAACATCGCTGGTCGCCGCGTTCACAAAGTCCCCGATCGGATCGTGCGTCGTGTTCAGCATCTTTTCGACATCGTTCAATTCGAAAAAGATCATCAGCCGGATCGTCAAGACAGCATCGTCGGCGGTGCGAACATCGCGCACGTCGTGGTACATTTGGTCGGGCATCAACCAAAGGGTTTCGAATTTGCGCCCGTGAGGTTTCTTTTCGATTCCACGTGATCCGCCGTGCGACGCATGCCACGAGAATTGGTGCAGCCATTCGCCTGGTTCGGCGATGAAGATGCCCGGGCCGTAAAACACCCGTCGCGAAATGCCGTCGCCATTTTCGTCGCCCACCTCACCGATATCGCTTTCTCCTCTGCTGGCGGTGTTTTTGCCGTAGACGACAACAGCCTCGTTTGTTGCCAGCGTCATGCCGTCTTCGACAAGCATCTGCTCGTGGATTCTTGGATCCAACCAGCGTTTCGCCGGCCCGCGAACGTGTTGTTGAGAACCGTCGCGGTTCATCACTTTGATGTATTGCCCCGGATAGGCGACGTACTGGGCCATGGGCTGGATTGATTTGAACCCACGCCAGATCTTCGCCGGTCCGGCAACGATCTTGGATGTTCCGTCGCCATGGCGGACCAAAACCTGTTCGCCTTCTTCCACGATGTAGTGCAACATGCCGCGACTCCGTTGTAAATCATAAATGTGACGATCCGGCAGACCGCCGAAACGCCCCAGTGACTTCTTCTTTTGTGGGATTGGTACGTTTGCCCTGCGTGCAAGTCCGTGCGAATCGACGCCGATTTCTAGTTCCGAAATCTCAGCCACCAACCTTTCAACCGTTTCTGTTTCGGTAAAGTCCATCAATAGACTGTCGGCGGATTCGCCTTCGCCGTGGCCGTAGAAATGGATGATCGCTGATTTGATTTCCGATTCCGAACGTTGATAGGCACGCACGGCACAATTCAGCATGAATCGTAGTCTGTCTTGCTTGACGAAATCGTTCGCGTCGGACATGACGACGTGCAGCGTGTCATCGATCTTTGCGATCGGGATGACCAACAATTCACGGGCGATCGATTCAGGCAACCATTCGATTACCGAATGAATATCCAAGTCGACCAGCGCAGAGCCGGGTGGCAGCAAGTCGTCGTGTCGACCAAGAAGTGTCATCGGCAAAGGTCTGATTACGAACGTGCCCGCGGGATGGCGGACAGGTGGAATAGAAAGTCAATCCTAGCTGACGAGCCGACAGTAATCAAATTTGGCTCTTCCGCTAAATCTGTGGGTAAGGAGCCTCTGTTTGCATAGCAGTTTCTGGCCGGGTCTACCCACAGATTCTGCGGGTGAGCCTCGAATTTTGGCCGCGTCATTTTAGTGTTCGTTTACGGTGCTCGGCAGTCATTGTGCCGGCCTGCGGGTTATGCTGCCGATTAATGTGGTCCGTCATCGCGCGAGCGT
>JAGQPO010000154.1 GCA_020426665.1 Planctomycetales bacterium | reverse complement strand
GGCTGGGAACGTAGCGGAAGTCGTGCGGACTTTCGTGAATTGCGGGACGAATCGAAACTCTTGACGATTTTCCGCTACCCCAAAATCAAATGTCGACGGAACACTAGCCGCCCTGTCCCGTTGCAACTTACAAGCCTATTGGTCGGGCTCCTCACGTGGGGCCCACGCATCGTAATCGGCTGCCGTGTGACCGGACCAATAGGGAGACGATCCCCACAGGGGGACGGTCGGCAGGTTCGATTCCCATTGCCCGAGCAACTCGAACAGTTGCCGCAACCGCGCCGGTTCTGTTCCGGCGAGATCCGTTGATTCTCCAACGTCCTGGTTGACGCGAAACAGTTCAGCAGGTCGGTGGGAAGGGCGAACGAGTTTTTCATCGCCATCGAGCACCGCGGCCTGACCCTGCAATCTCCAAAATAACCTTCTCTCGGGCGCGACACTTGGGTCGGAAAGCTGGCCGAGCACATCGATTCCATCGTAGGCTCCCGCAAAGCCAACCATCCGCTTCCGATTTGATGCGTCTTCGTGAGACATCGGTGCCGACAGCGGCAACGCCTCGGCGCCCGCAGCCGTCAAGAACGTTGGCAATAAATCGAGTGAGCTGATCACCGATTCACATCTGTGTCCCGCCGGCAACCTTTTCGGCCACGACCAAATCATCGGCACGCGGATTCCGCCTTCGCGAAGACATCCCTTGACGCCGCGCAATGGACCATTCCAACTGGCGTTGGTCGTCGCCCCACCGTTATCGGAGAAAAACACTAGCAACGTATTGTCCCACTGGTTCGTCTTTTCCAAATGCTCGCGAATTCGGCCGACCCCACGATCCAAGGCGAACATCATCGCCGCATAGGTCCGTCGCTTTGGATCCGAAATGTGTTCGAATTGTTGAAGATCCTGCTCTCGAGCATGCATCGGCGTGTGCGGTGCATTGTAGGAAAAGAACACAAACCAAGGTCTGTCAGAGTCGTTTGACTCTTGTTCGCGGATAAATCGCAGCCCTTCGTCGGTGAAAAAATCGGTCAGGTATTCGCTGGAGAACTCGTCGACCCGAACCCGATTGCGTTCGATCGAATGCTTCATCGTCATCGGAAAATAATGATGACTGCCGGTAAGCATTCCACAAAAGTGATCAAAGCCTCGGTCGTTGGGGTGAAATTGATCGCCAGTCCCCAAATGCCATTTGCCGATCAGCGCCGTCGCATATCCGGCGGCGCGAAGCTGGTCACCTAGCGTCTTTTCGCTCGTCGGAAGCCCCAACAGTTCCGGGCGCGTGGCATACTTTGCATCCGATGCATTCAAGTTGTCCTCATAACCAAAACGCCTCGGATCGCGACCGGTCATCAGCCCCGCGCGCGACGGCGAACACACTGCGCTGGCAACGTAGGCCTGGGTACACAAGACACCGGACTGGGCCAATCGATCCAGATTCGGCGTTCGCAGCGAACGACTGCCCATGCATCCCATGTCGCCATACCCCATGTCATCGGCAAGGATCACGATGATGTTGGGGCGAGTTGCTGACTCGGCGTTTGCTGCAGAAGAATGCAGGAGATGTGTTAATAGAGCCGCAATTGCCGTCAGAATAAGTGAACCAATTCTGCGTCGCGATTGCGACAGGAATAACCGACGATAACCGGTGTGCTTCGAGGCGCTGACTAGAAACATGTTGAATCCCAGGTTGATTTGTTTGTCCCGCAACAACAGGCTGCGAATCATCGGGGACCTATACTACCATAGATATGCCACGCACAGATTGAAGCAAAACCGACGACAATGATTCATCGGGAAATGCCGTCGTGAGGATCCGGCGCGGACGGTCTCAGGCTGTCTTCCCAGGCGCGCCCATGAGTCTTGGAGTTCGATGAATTCACTTCTGTTTTCATTGGCGTTGGCCAGGTTTACTTGGTCGCTGTATTTCGGACTACTTTCATTCACCCCTAAGCCTTACTGGATGTGGGGCGACGTCGTGATGAATTTTGGCCCAATGGGTCTCCCAGTCGATCCTCTTTTCGGAATGCCCTTCGTCCTCTCAATTAAAGAACAAGTCCCGCAAAGCAAGATCACAGCTTTCTCGCAGACTGCCCGTCTTCGCTTCAACGTGGGCACCATGAAAAACCGATCCGTCGATGCCTTGTCCATCGGCAAACTCCGCTTGCCAAGCACTTTCCCCGGCTTGTGCGAGCCATTTGGTTAGCACGTGCAACAGGTTGCGGCGAATGACGCGGTCGCCGTCGGGGTCGCATTGCTTTTCAAACTCGAAAAGAACCAATTCTCGAAACCTTTGATCGCTTGCGCCGAGTGTTGCGACTTGATCGATGGCTGCTTGCAGCACGTCCGTAGGGATCTTGCCGTTGACGTTTACCTACCGATCGAACAGGTCTCGCACGACGGATTCGGAGGTCGTCGTGCTTTCCGCATGAGCAGGCTTGGTGACTTGCGTCAAAGCGAAATAGGCGACATTCAGGGCCATTGGAAATGCCTGCGATCGTCCGAACTGTCGAGTGTACTGATCCTCTGTTGAAAAATGCCCGAACTGTTGTTCTCGCGGTGGATTTATTTTGCAGTGTCGCCAACCGCTCATGAAATCATTGTTGTGGCAGACGAGAACCATCAATCGCTCGTGATCGAAAAAGCCGTAAAACTCGGCGGGTTCTAATTTCATGTCGGGCACGATGCGATCTCCCCTCAGGGCAGACGTTACCGAAACATCTCGCATGGCAAAACCAAAGTCGGTGTAGTTCGGAACCTGCGGCTTAAACTGAAAGTCATAGACGCCATGAAAGATGGGATGGCTCATCGGGAGCGGTTTCGGATCATGCGTTGGTAACACACGTTTCATCACTTGACGGAAAGCGTCCAGTTCCTTTTCACCCCAAGACCGATCCACGACTAAAAAACCCCCGCCCAGCAAATAGTCTCGCAGGGCAACAACCTCTTGTTCGGCAAGTGACATCGCCGGATCGTTGCCGATGTAGATCAAACTTTGTTCAGGCAGTCGCGCGTCGGTCAATCGCATCGTTGTGTTTTGTTTCTCATAAGCAAAGCCCATGTGATGCACCAGGTATTCCGATATTGAAAGATCTGCTTCGGGATATCCTGCTCGCCAAGCACTACCATGATTACGGCTATCGTATTGAATGCGAGTAAATCCAAACTGCAACTTTGGAAATGGCACATCTCGCAGCCATTTGGGAGGATCATGAACAACTGCGTCGCGTGCGGCGATGGTGACGGGCGGTCGAGAGTTGCCGGACTTGTCCGGTACAACAACGAAGGTTGGAAAGAGTGCACTGGATGTGTACAGCTTGTCGCCTAAGGTGCGTGGTGTAATCCTCAACTCCGTTGGTGCGCGTCGAATCACCAGCGATTGTTCCCACAGGCCTCGGTTGAGCGCTTTGACGGCAGCTTCATCCGTAATATTCAACTCGCTGATCGTTACGGTGCCCAGCGGATTGGTTTCGAAAATCAGTTTCAAAGAAAGCTCGTCTGCCAAATGCTGCAGGACTTCTCGCCACGGAGATTCCTTAAACTGCAGCGACAACCGTACTTGGCCTTGCTCGGCGACTGCCGCCGGGATTGCTTGTTGGCGTGGCTCCGTTATCGCGTTGTGCCCCGTTGCTGGACGTTGCGCAACAATCGATTCTGGATGCGGAACCGACACCGGCTTAGTTGAAAATCCGGCAGCATTGACTCGCACCCAAACTTTGCCCGATTCATCTGCAGGCGGCCAGGTTCCGGCTTCTCGCACCGCGCCACCAGCAATCCATAGTCCGCCGGTGACCCATTCGTTCCAGTTCAACGTCAACGTTGCGGAAGCCCCGGGCGGGACTACGATTGGCTTCGGCGTCTGTGAATCAATTCTCCTCCAGTGGGGCGAAAGCACTTCGAACTGGTGAAAATTCTCGGGACGCGACAAAATCGTCGTCAGCGAGAAGTCTCGCTCCGTGACGCTAAAAGCACGACCAGACGCATTGTCGATCATCAGGCGAATCCAGTACGCCGCTTCAGCTGGCGAGGTCGCATAAGACTCTTGCACGTCCACGGTGATTGCAACATCCTCGAATCGATCGGGGCGTCCTGGCTTGACTTGGCGAATCGTAATGGCCTCGTTGCTCGGCGAGACCACCGTAACGACATCGTGTTGTGGCTGAGTAACCAAAATGTTCTTTCCGGGCGGAAGTCCCGCAAGCGAGATCGTCTTGTCGCTCTCTGGGAACCGGGACCAGTGGCCGACGCTGCCGGAGAAGTATTCGGCACGCACGACCGCGTCGACAGCGACCGGTTGCGAATCGTCATTGATGACAAGCAGCTTTGACGGGCTATTCACTGACGACGGCAGCTGATTGTGCGAGTGATCGTCGATGTCGTCGTGCGTGTGATTGTGGTCGTCGGCTAGCGCGACGCCATCGGATTCAATCCACTTGATTGTGACGGCTACCGTATCTCCTCGGGCCAGGGTAACGACTCCGTTTTCGACGGACAATTTTGGAAGATCGCCATCAAGCTCGACAACATAATTTCCCGCTGCAATGCGGTGGTTTGTGCCCTGACGGGAAACAGTCAAACGCTGCACGACCTCGCTACCTTGCATGATCCGAATGGGAATGTCATCCGCCGCACAGTCGATCGTCAATGTTCCCTTGTTCCATTCCAACGTGATCAGGATTCCGGCGAACAGCAACGACAACACGAAAGCCGCGGTGCCGATGTATTTTGCAAGCCGCAGGCGGGTGTAACGGGGGGCCGTCGCTCCGACGTGTTCGTGATGCACGGCAAGCGTCGTAACGATCTTCGGCAGGGGTGTCGAAGTAGGCTGCTGGGCGTGAGCCAAGCAATCTTCCAGCAGTTCGGCGACCTGCGCAGCGGACTCAAAACGCTGTTCGGGGCGTTTATTCATCAGCTTACCGATGATCGTGCACAGCCATTCGGAAATGTCGGGATTGACCTCGCGAATGGGTCTCGGTTCTTTGTCCGTGATCAGTCGCAGGACACCGTAACTGGATTCGGCTCGGAAGGGAGCGTGGCCCGTACACATGGCGTACAGTACGCTGCCGAGACTGAACAAATCGCTGCGGTGGTCGACCGTTTCGGCGCGTGCTTGTTCGGGAGACATGTACTGCGGCGTGCCTGCCAGCATGCCGGATCGGGTCAGGCTTGCATCGTCGACCGCGCGAGCCAAACCGAAATCCATCAACTGCACACGTTCGACGCCTTCGTCCAAAAAAATGTTCGCCGGCTTCACATCGCGATGTACCAACCCTTGGGCGTGAGCCGCAGCCAAACCTCTCGCCGCTTGCATGCCGATCCGTAGGATCTCTCGCAATTCCAATGGCCCTTCATCGCTAAGCCGTTTTTGCAGCGACACGCCCCGCGAGTAGGGCATCACAAAGTACGGAACCGACCGCCACTGGCTGACACCATGAATCGCCATCACATGATCATCCACGACTGCCGCCGCCGCTTGAGCCTCTCGTGAGAATCGCTTTCGGGCCGCACCGGATGAAGCCAAATGCGGTAGCAACAACTTGATCGCTACGAATCGATTGAGCGAACGATCGAACGCCTTGAACACCGCCCCCATTCCACCTTGCCCAAGCAGTGCGACGATCTCATAGCTGCCGATGCGACCGAGCATGGCCGGATCGTCGGTCGGGCCAAGCAATTCCAGCAACTGCGTACGGTCCTCCGCGATCTGGTCACGCTGGTCTTCGTGATCGCACGTCGTGGATAATGTTGTGGTTCCCAATGCTTGTTCCAGATCGTTCCACCATAGTCGATCGCCGACGGTCGACTCCAACGCCTCGCGACAGGCGTCGCAGGTTGACAGGTGTGCTTCGACTTCGGTTAACCGCTGCTCGGGCAATTCCGCAGCGATGAACAATTTAAATTCGTCGTCTGGAAGGCATCGTGTGGGTGTTTGCATTAGATTTCTCTCCAAAGATCTGTTAGCTCTTCGATCTTCTGTTTCAAGCGAGCCGCCACTCGACAGCGAGCCGCGTACACGGCGCCGACCGTCCGTTGATAGGTCGCGGCAACTTCCGCGGCCGGGCGACCTTCCATCGCCGTTTCTTGAAAGATCGACCAGGTTGTATCGGTAAACTCCGATTTGATCTCGGCCGCCGCCCAGCGAATCGCCTCCAGGCGACTTTCGCGTTGCAGCATCCGCTCAAGTTCTGAGTTCTCATCGACTGCGCCGTTGCGGCTAGAGGAAATCTTGTCCAGCATCCGAGCAACACTGGACGAGCCCGACGCCGCATCGGGTCCGGCGCGAGTGAGCGCATTGACGATCGCGTTGCGGCTGATCCTGGCCAACCAATTCCGAAACCTTGGCCCGTTATCCGTTGGCTGCCAGTTTTCGATCGCCCTGGCCACCGATGCGAAGACACTTTGTGCTAAATCTTCGGCGTCGGCGTGTTGCAGTCCGCGTGCCCGGGCCATTCGGCAGACGACGGGCCGGTAAACAGCCATCAACTCGCTCCACGCAAGCTGGTCCTGCGGGTCTTTGGCACGCAAAATCAGGCTTTCTCTCGTTTCCGGCCAATCGCTCATGGTTATCCTCCATTGGAATTCACACATGATCGCAGAATCCTTACACAAAAACTTGCACGACCGCTTAAACGGATCGGTCAATTGGCGTTCATCCCAGAATGATCGCATTTGCGGGGATCGTAACGCGTGATTCGATCATTCTGGTGAACTTCAAGGAGCAAGCCGTAGCGGCGGAACGCCCCTTGTTTCGGCCTCCGGCCTGATCGACGCCGCATAACATCGAGGCCGGAGGCCGAAACAATGACTGCCGAGGCCGTGAGGCCTCGGAACGTTGATTAACCTGAATCACTAGCCCAGCGGGCGACACAACATTATCCGACCCCGAATCTCGGAGTAGCTGAATCTCAGCGAGGCTCGAAGTCCCTGTGAAAACATTTGCCGCCGACCGACATAACATCAGTGCGAACGCTTCGTCATACAGGAAGTGGATCTGGGGCAGTTGCGATTGAGATAACCAATAGGTTTTGTTTCCGTCGCCATCAAAGCGCTCTTCGATAAGAATGCCCAATTTGTGCAACGCTGCAATATCACGCCGCACCGTTCGCGAACTGACCCCCAATCGCTCCCCCAGTGTCTGTGACGTGGCACGGCCCTGGTCAAGAACGATCAATCGCAATAACCTCGGGCGTCGATCAGATTGATTGGCCATTCGTTGCCCCACTCGCTACATTGCATTCAATTGATGACGCCCAGGATAGCTTGTTCAAACAACCGCAATGCAACCGTTGGACACTATTTGTCCAGAGCGCCAAGAATTTAGGAAGCGTTCGATCGATTCCTTCAATGGATCGATTCCTTCATTGGATCCACAGTGATGACGGCGGTCACTATATAACACACGATTTGTCGACTTGACGCGAATGACATTAACCAAACTCGAAGACACCATGAAACAAACTACTACTGATACTCGTTTCCGTGGGCTTTTGCTTGTCATTGTGGTGGCTCAAGTGCTGTCCTGTGCGGCGGTTTGGTCCCAAGACTTGACGATCGATCGAGACGTCATTGTCCAGGGCGACTCGGATTGGGATTGGACTCAGGCCCGAACCGCGACCATTCCCGGACGGACGCCGATGCTGTTGACAACCATGTCTCGCACGGCCAAAGTCGGCTCGCATGGATACTTCGATGTCTTTATCTCGGTCAGTGAAGACAGCGGGATTCATTGGTCGGAACCGATCGCGATTGACCCACTGAAACGGAAGAGACAGCCCGACGGATATGATGTCGTCGCCGGCGATTTGTGGCCGGTCTTTCATGCACAGACCGATAAAGTTCTAGTCACCGGAAAGACGTTTAACTTTGAAAACGGAAATAAAGAGAACATCCTTCGCGAACAAGTTGCTTATGCGGTCATCGATCCGAAATCGATGCGGTGCGAAACGCTGAACACGGTCGCGATGCCCAAGCAGGACCATGCCGGAAAACCGATCATCGCACCCAACGCAGGTTGTCACCAACGAGTCCATCTGCAAAACGGCGAATTGTTGCTGCCGATCCGATACCAAACCGACACCAAGAAACGCATTTACACCAGCATCGTGGCACGCTGTCGTTTTGACGGTGAAACGCTTGGATACATCGAACATGGGACTGAACACCGGATCGATACGGGGCGAGGACTGTATGAGCCTTCGGTTACCGAGTTCGGCGGCGAGTACTTTCTGACGATGCGAGCGGACGACGATGCCTACGTCGCCAAGAGCAGTGACGGGATCCACTACAGTGACCACAAGCCCTGGACGTTCGACAACGGCGAGTCATTGGGCAGCTACCACACCCAGCAACATTGGGTCACGCTGAAGGGAAAACTGTACCTTGTCTACACACGCCGCGGCGCGAACAACGACCACATCATGCGGCATCGTGCGCCGTTGTTTATCGCGCAAGTCGATCCGAATAAGCTGTGTGTCATCCGGTCGACCGAGCAAGTGATCGTCCCTGAAAATCATGCGACGCTAGGGAACTCGGGGGTTTGCGTTATCTCTCCACGCGAGGCTTGGGTGACCGTCGCTGAGGGCAGGGTCACGCAAAGCGAACGGAAAGGCGAAAACAACCTGGTGATTCTGGCAAAGATTACGGCTCCTTAATCCTTTTCGCGGACCGCGAGAACACTGGAAAAAAAGGTTGGAGTACCATAGCAGCGTTAACGCGAGGGAAACGCCCCGGCTTCTACACCATGAGACCCATTCCGATGACCTGGATACGAAATGCCATTTTGATGATTGTCTTGCAAATCGGTGTTGCCGACGCGATGGGTGAACCCTTCGACATCGTTATCAAGGGCGGCAAGGTCGTCGACGGAACCGGAGCTCCTTGGTATTTCGCGGACGTCGGAATCGATGACGGAAAGATTGTACGCATCGGCAACATACCGGCCGACGACGCAAAGGAATTGATCGATGCCGATGGAATGATCGTTTCGCCTGGGTTCATTGACATGATGGGGCAGACCG
>JAGQPO010000153.1 GCA_020426665.1 Planctomycetales bacterium | reverse complement strand
GTTCGGGATGGTTCCATCGAACGAGTGTTTCGACTCCAGCGAGCCGTCCTGATTCAAGCGCGATGATTGGCTGATAGTGAAGCACAAACTCATCACGAAGAATGGCCTTACGAAGTTCACACTCAATCTTAAGACGCTTCTCCGCCCGCTCATACATCGACTCATTGAATACGACCGAGCAACCTTTGCCTTTCGCCTTTGCCTCGTACATCGCAAGGTCTGCATCGCGGAGCATCTCGTTGGCAGATTGATAACCGTGTTGGCTGGTTACAATCCCAATACTGACAGTCGAATGAACAGTGTTTCCGAAAAGTTGATAACTTTCTGCAAACGCCTGCAGCAGTTTGTCGGCCACGTTAGCGACGAAATCCGAACTTGGGGGATCTGATAAGAACACCACAAATTCATCTCCTCCCAGTCGAGCCGATACCACGGTATCAAGATGGCCGAGATTAGAACGCAGTCGATCAGAGATTTGCCGTAGTAATTCGTCTCCAATCTTGTGCCCAAGACTGTCATTGATCAGCTTGAAGCGATCAAAATCGAGAAACAAAAGTGCAGACCGTTCTGCATTGCGTTCATCGAATGCTTTTTGGATGTGCCGCAGTACCGACGCTCGATTCGGCAGCCCTGTTAGCGAATCATGAAAGGCCATGTACTCCATTTGTTCAAGGAGCTTCTTCTTATCCGTAACATCCTGGAACGTTACCAAAAAGTGTGTGATTTCTTCCCGAGAGTTCCGAATCGGAGAAATGGACACCGATTCCCAAGACGGTTCGCCGTTGTTCTGTCTGTTTTCAACTTCCCCACACCAGATCTTACCAGCGCAAACCGTTTGCCAGATCTCGTCGTACTGATTACCGAAAAGCCTGTCCTCTAGCATTTTTCGCGAGTCCGAGGCCAGAGCCTCGCGCCGCGAAATACCCTTGACCTGTGTAAACATCGGATTGACGTACTCGATGCCCCCATTGACGTCCATGATCACGACGGAAGCCGGGCTTTGTTCCACAGTGATCGACAACTTCCTGATTTCGTCCTCTGCTTGCTCCTTTTGTGTTGAATCGAGAATCACCGCGACAAAGACAACTCGCTCCTCGAATTCGGATCGGTGCAGATGGACCTCGACAGGGTATCGCGTGCCATCTTTGCGCAAGTGCACTGTTGTGAAACGCACCGCATTACATCTGCCACTTCGAAGCGGTTCCAGTGTCCGTTCAAAAGTGTCACGATCAAATTCCGGTTTGACGTGCAAAGGCGTCATCTCACGCAACTCGTCCATTGAATAACCGATGTTCTTCCTTGCACCCTGATTGACATGAACGAAACGGAGCGTATGGCAATCAAACAGATAAATCTCATTGTCCGACGCGTCCAGAATGTTGCCAAAACCAACGAGACGCTCGGCAGCAATCTTTGCCTCTCGCTCTGCTTCGTGAGATTCCATCAAACATCGTTTTGTTTCTTCAAGCTCGATGATGATCTCAGCGGAGTTAACCAAAGCTTCAGCTTGCGATTTTGCCAGCGATTGATTTCTGGATTCCGCTTTGCCGAGCTCCTCGCGAGCGCATTCCAATTCTGTACGCATCACCGCCAGAGCGTCGTGCAAATGTTTGACCACTCGCTCAACATTAACCGCCTCATCATACTGAGTCACACTTGTTAAAGCAGATCTCCATCGAGTCGCAACGGAGCGTTCAATCTCTTCGATCGATTCCTCGATCTTCTTCAGTGGATCTTGGTTTAAACGCATGTCAATTCACTCTGAGTTATTGGCTTTGCGGATCTTGGCTGTCAGGTGGCCTTCGTTCTCTACTAACTCCAGCAACTCATTACCGGTTCGCATGCACCATGTTTCAACGTCCAAGTGAAATGCCGGGTCTGTTGCAACGGCAGTGATTTCCTCTCCGATCTCGAGCTCTTTAAACAACTTCGCCAGATGCACGATTGGCATCGGACACCTCATGCCGCTCAAATCTTCTTCGTTGGTCAATGACATGACTGAATGCCCCTAGATAAACAATGTAGTGTTGGACAAAGCGCTTCGTTGAAGAAATGTTGCAACCCCGCAGCACTTCACGTTTGACAGTGCGACCAGTTCTTCGCACTGAATTCCCATCAGTGACATGGACGATTCGCAAACGTAAAATTCGACTCCCAATTCATCTGCCGTCTCGACAAGCTGTTCTAAGTTGGCGACGTTCTTGCGAGCCATCTCACGAAACATCATTCGTCTGCCAATCCCAAACATGTCAAGCTTCGACAGTTTTTGTTTGGTGAAACCTCCGGGCAGCATCCAGCCAAACAATCGCTCGACGAATCCCTTGCCTGCTGCCTGGGGACCACTTTTCTTCATTGCTGCGGTGGCCCAGAACGTCAAAAACATAGACACCTTCATGCCGCATGCGGCAGCTCCGGTGGCGATCGTAAATGCAGCTAGCATCTTGTCCAACTCACCGCTGAAAACCACCAAGCTTAGGCTGTTCTCCTTTGCTGCAAGTTGCCGCTTCAAATCTTCAATTTGTTTTGATACATGACCAGTTCGATTGACATCAGACTCCCCGAATGTGATGGTCATGACACGTTTGCGGTTTGAAGGACTCTTGCGAGGTGAAATAGGTAGCAGCTTGACACCCTGCCATAGCGCAGATCGCAAAACTATAGGTCGCATCTAATACTTCACCCGGAAATCTCGGGGTCCCCCCAATTCACACAAAAACGATGCCTCTACCACACCGGTATGACACGACTACGACTGGGCAGCTTCACCCCAGGTGGAGTCCGCCAGCGTGCCAAAGACCGGTGACGACGATGCAACGTGAGCGAACGATGACGGAAACTGCCCGGGGATACAAAAAACACGACTTGAAATTGTTCGACCGGCGGTAACCGACCTATTTGCATGGAATCGACAAACGGACGGGAAAAGTTCTGTGGCGCGAAAGCGTTGGAACGGTGGTTCACAACACACCTATCGTCGGCATGACGATGGATGGCAAACTGGCGGTCTCTCACGGTCGTGGCGGTCCGCATGGGCCACTGGAAAAACCTTACGGCCAGAGCCTGACCAGCTTGGCTCCCGGCCACGAAGGCACGACACTCTGGAGCACTCCGCTAGAACCGTATGACCCGTCATTCGCAAGTCATTGGAACAAAAAGTATGTCTTCGGTTTTCGCAACGGACATCACATCGTCCTCGACGCAGACTCCGGAAAACTGTTGCGAGAGCAACCGCTGTATACCGGCGCGACCGTTTGTAAATTCAATCCACAGGATGGAAAGTGGATCAAACAAACCAACGTTGCAGTGAAAGCAGGTAAGGGTCTGTAAGGCGTCAATCGGCGTGTAAATCGTATTGCCCGGTGGGGCGATTGCACGACTCAGTCGCGACACCACCGATGATCAGCAATGCGGATAAATCAAGAACGTAGTTCGGTCGCTCGGTGAGGTAATGTCATGATCGCACTGGCATCCACCACGCGAATCTTTGTCTACACCGATGCGACGGACATGAGAATGAACTTCGATGGGTTATCCGGATTGGTCAAGCAACATTTCCAGGTCGACTTGTTTTCGGCCACTTGTTTGTCTTCTTCAACCGAAAGCGAGACTACGTCAAGATCTTGATGTGGGATAACGATGGGCTCGCACTTTGGTCCAAGCGACTCGAATCAGGAACCTTTGAGAAGCTGGTCACAGGCAGAGGCGGCAGCCTCGAAATTGATTCGGCGGGCCTCGTGATGATGCTTCGTGGTGTTCAGATCGAAGGGACACAAAGACGAAAGCGTTTCTCGATCGATTGCGGTCATGCGGCTTAGTTACGCTCAGTCAATGTTTGGGAAATTTCGCGATGCAAGGCCCATCAAAGCCTTGCATTTTTTATGCTTGTCGCGATAACAAACCGCATGACTGATACGAAAAAAAACGTCGACGTTTTGAGCTTGCAAAGACTCAATGCTGAGCTGATTGAAACAATTGAACAGCAACAACAAACGATCGAGCACCTGCGCGAAGAACTCAACCTCTACCACCCGCTTCAAAGTCAGCTTGATACCCGCCAACGACCCATTAGCAGCGTGCCTCGGGAGCGACTTCAGGCGTTTGAGGAGATTTCGGTCAACTGTTTTGTTGCGATCCCGACGGGACGGTCCAGCGGCACTCCTGCGCAAGCGAGCAAGGTTGTCAACAGGTCGCCCTGATTTCCTTTGACGTCGGGCAAGAAGCGTCCCGTGTTGATCGCCCCGCCTCCGCGTCCGGCCAGGATGAACGGCAGATTTTCTCGCGTGTGTTTGTTGCCATCTTCAAGGCCCGAGCCCCACATCATGATGCAGTTGTCCAGCAGCGTGCCGTCACCTTCCCGCAAGCTGTGCATCTTTTTCACCATGTAGGCAAACTGATCGATGTTGAACGCCGTGATCGCGGCCACCTTCCCAACTTTCTCCGGTTGGTTGTTGTGGTGAGTCGTCGAGTGGTGCTTGTCCGTGAATCCCAACTCGGGATACGACACACCGTTTGGCGTTGAACCGATGTAAGTGCAGACGCGCGTCGTGTCGATCTGAAACGCCAGCACGTTCAGATCGCACATCACCTGCATGTACTCGCTACGTTTGTCGCCTTCTGGAATCTTGATTTCAATCGGCGGCGAATCCGATTCGTGGCGGCGGCTGGATCGGACACCCGCCTTCTCCATGGCCGCCTCCTTCTGACGCATTTCGATGGCGGAAATTCGACGTTCCACCGAGCGAACACTGTCCAGGTATTCGTCCAGCTTTCGCTGGTCGGTGGGCGACAAGCTGCGTCGTAAATCTCGTGCGCCGCCAATGACCAAGTCCAACATGTTGCGGTCCAGGGGGCTGATTCCGGTGGATGCGTGCCCGCCGCTTTGGTCCTGCTTGTTAAACAAACGATTCAAGACATTGCGCGGATTGATTTCCGCGGGAACCGCTTGCGTCGGCGAACGGAAACTGCAATGTGAATAGTAGGCCTCATTTAGCCCTGCCTGGTTTTCCTTCCACGTTTGAGGCATCGTGGCGAGTTCCAATGATGGCAGCGTGGTAAAAGCCCCCAGAGCGCCCGCGGCGATCTGGTCGGCGGAAATCGAGATGCTGATTTCGTCCCGCTTGTCCGGGTCGGGCAACGTTGCAGTAAGCCACGTCGATAATTCGAGTGCGTGGGGCGCGCCTTTAAAGGGACCGTTGGAAACTCCCGCAATTCCCTTCATCATCAAGCATTGATCAAGAACGGGGCGAAGGGATTCTAGTGCCGGTGGCGGCGAGGTCAGGAAACTCTCCGCATCGGCGGGCCAGAATTGATCCATGATCACACCATGCGGCATGTACATGAACCCCAAACGCACCGGCAGCTTGGACGCGGCTTTCTCGCCGGCCTCTGCCCAGCCCATGGCATCCAACAAAGGCAAGCCCAGTGCGGCACCGGCGCCTTTCAAACAGGTGCGTCGATCAATGGATGCGATTTTATTCATGAAAACTCTTCTAGATCTGTTGATCGACGGACTGGAAGTCCGTCGTACGTAATTATAGCGGTACGACACGGACGCTAGCCGATCACTCGGTTTGACGATGCGTGAAGGGATAACTGGTGACGATCGCAGTGACAACCGTTTGCATACGATAGTCATCCTGACCGATCTCCTGCATCAATCCATCCACCACGATTTCGTCATAACCTTCAAGTCTTCGGCACAAGGCATAGGCTAACATTTTCTCCACCAAATTTCGCGAAAAGTCGTCCAGACGTCCGGCAATCATGGCCTTCAATTCTTGGGGACTTGAAAAACGACTTCCATCTGGAAGCTCGCCCGCGGCGTCGATCGCCTGGCCGTTCTCGTCCCGATCTCGCCAGCGGCCGATCGCATCGAAGTTCTCCAGACCAAAACCGATCGGGTCGAGTAACCGATGGCAATTGGCACATACAGGGTCCGTGCGGTGCAGTTCGGTGCGCTCGCGCAGGGTTAAATCGGCGATCGATTGCGGATCCTGCTGATCCAGAGCCGGAACATCCGGCGGGGCAGACGGCACATGATCCCCGAGCACCTGTTCGAGAACCCACACGCCTCGGAGGACGGGACTCGTACGATTCGGAAAAGACGTCGCCGCCAACACGCCGGGCATTCCTAATACGCCTCCGCGGTTACGATTCTTCAATTTGACTTTGCGCAACTCAGGACCGGTGACCGGTTGATCCATCCCATAGATCGTCGCCAGATTTTCATTGACGAATGTGTAGTCACTGTCGATGAAGCCGGCGATGCTGCGATTCTCACGCACGATACTCTCGAAAAAGAGCCTCGCTTCGTCGTACATCGCCGAACGCATGTCGTCCGTCATTTGCGGAAACTTGGACGGATCAAATGTCTTGGTTTTCAATTCAGCGAGTCCAAGCCACTGGGCACCGAAGCCGTCGAACAGCGCGCGTGAACGGTGATCCGCCAACATGCGTTTCACCTGCGCTCTCAGACGCGGCGGTTCGTGCAACTCTCCGGAATCTGCAAGCGCGATTAGTTCATCGTCCGGCATCGTGCCCCACAGAAAATATGACAAACGCGAAGCAAGTTGATAGTCGTCCAATGGGATGATCTCCGCCTCGTGATCAAACGATTCAGCTGGCGTGATAAGCAGGAACTGGGGAGAAACGAGCATCGCCTTGAACATCAAACGCAGGGACGCCGTATAAGAGAGTTCGTTCTGTCGCCCCAAGTCGAAGACGTCCATGAGCACTGTGACTTCGGCATCCGACGGCGGTCGGCGATAGACTCTCTTTGCCAGCGACTGGGCAACCTTTCGCACCTCCGCCGGAGCATCACCATCCGGCCCTGGTGGATCACCGAACAGTCGCCTTTGAAGATCCGTAGGCGGAGAATCTTCAGCTGCAAAAACCTGCGTCAACGCTTTATCGGCAATCGACAAATACTGCTCCAGCTGAAGTGGTGAGAGTGAATTAAGGTATCCTTCGCCGCTGACTTCGTCCGGCAACCCGTCGGCAATCTCTGGATCGACGCCCAACAGATCGTGCAACGTGTTTCCGTACTCGGTTTTGGTCAACCTTCGGATCACAAATGCGCCCGGCGTTTTCGGGCTAAGGTATTTGACCTGGTCCAGCCATTCCATGAACATCTGGCGTTCTTCGTCCGTCGGCTGCTCCATCTCTTCCGGAGGCATATCGTGCGTGTTGACCCTTGCGGCTGCTTTCTTCCATTTCTCGCTAAAGGCAGCATGACCGGGCGTGTCCAGTGCCGGTGTGAAGGTCAAACCGGCTTCGGTCGGCCGACTGTTTTGATGACACTCCAGACAATACTTCTTGATAAACGGAGTGACACGTTTCCGAAAGAAAGTCTCCGCTTCCGCCTTGTGCTCGGCCAACCCGTCGCCGTCTGACGACTGGGCCGAGCAATTGCCGAAGGCGGCGAACACAACGCCCAGAGCCATCGCGGCGACTGCGTAAGGACTGAGTGAAAAAGATCTGTCCAACCTGAATTGCATCGTCGTAAGGGGTATAGCGGTTCTCGTCAGTTTCGATTTGCGATTGTGCAGGTTCCAAAAAATCCGCAATCGGTTACGAGTCATTGTATTATATTGATCTCCGTCATCCTATTCGAACAGCTCTGCTTTGGCGCTCACCGCGGTTATTCACGAGCTCGTTGGTGTCTAGGCTTTAGCCGATCTTAGACGGCAGAACGACGCACGGATCAGTGTGAAGAAGAATTGTGTTATTCGCCGAATTGTTCGAGAACATCCCTTTCATTCGTGGAGACCGATCATGGCATGGCTTCAACGATTGTTTGCCGTCGCTTGGTTCGCGCTGCCGCTGAAAATCGCGTTTGGCCAAGATTCGCCTCCGAATTTCGTGTTCATCATGGCGGATGACCTTGGTTGGGCAGATGTTGGTTTTCACGGCGGCAATGCGCCGACGCCACACCTGGATCAGCTGGCACAAGATTCCCTTGAGCTCACTGAACACTACGTCGCACCGGTTTGCAGTCCGACACGCTCGGGCTTGCTTACAGGAAGATGTTGGAGTCGATTTGGGATTACGACGCCAACCAATACACTTGCGTTGCCGATGGACACGGTAACGTTGCCGCGAGCATTGAAATCTCGCGGCTATGACACTTGTCTTGCCGGAAAGTGGCACCTGGGATCTTTACCGAAGTGGGGGCCGAATCAATTCGGCTTCGATCATTCTTACGGTTCGCTGGCCGGCGGAATCAGCCCATGGAACCACCGCTACAAGAAAGGTCCGTTCACATTCACATGGCATCGAAACCAGCAATTGATCGACGAATCGGGACACGTGACGGACCTGTTGACCGATGAAGCGGTGAATTGGATCCAGTCGCGTGGTTCGGCACCGTTCTTTTTGTACCTGCCGTACACCGCGATCCATTTGCCGCTAAAGGAATCAACCCAATGGCTGGATCGTGTACCCGATTCGATCGTCGGCGAGGTTGCGCGGCATTACGCGGCATCGGTAATGCACCTGGACGATTCGGTGAGGCGAATTGTTGACGCGTTGGACAAGCAAGGACTACGTGATAACACTTTGCTGGTCTTCACCAGCGATAACGGAGGAAGCACGGTTGAAAACAACGACTTGAAGTACCCCGATGACGATTGCCCAAATGGGAAACTGACGGGGAACAACAAACCACTCAGGGGACAGAAAGGTGACGTCTATGAAGGTGGGACACGCGTGCCAACGATCGTCTCCTGGCCCGGCAGAATTGCCCCAGGGAAAAACGAGTCTCCGCTGCAAATTGTTGATTGGATGCCGACTTTTTGTTCGCTCGCTGGGTACCAATCCGACCGCGATTTGAAATGGGACGGCACGGACCTGTCGGAGCTGTTGCTTCATGATGCAAAGCTTCCAGATCGTGCGATTTACACGGTGGGACCTTCATGGCGTTCATCATCACTTCGATTTGGCGACGTCAAGCTGGTGACCCACGGCAAGGGAGATGACCGGAAGACGGAACTTTTCGATATCGCAAACGACCCGGGTGAAACGGTCGACCTCGCGAACAAGGAGCCCGCGCGAGTGCAAGAACTTTTGGCGAAACTCGAACATGCTGCCACTGCGGATCGTGATTCGGTTGCGTCGGCAAAGCCAGCCGACGATTCACTGATCACGGCGATCACGAAAGCGACGCTTTGGAGAAATCGCGACGGAAAAAGTCGCACTTGGTTTCATCCCCGTGTTTGCATGATGCCCGACCAGGATGGCCAACCTGCGGCGCTGATGACCCTCCAGGAAATCGGAGGTTCGGATTACTTTGGTCCGGTTCATTGGTCGATGTCGAAGGATCTGGGACACACATGGAGCCCACCGCAACCCATTCCTTCACTCGGCCGGGATCCTGTTGTGGGCCGAGACGACGCCTTGATGGCAGGGGTTTGCGATGTCACTCCCCAATACCATCCTGCAACCGACACCGTTTTGGCGCTCGGCCACGTCGTGTTCTACAAGGGCGACTACTTCGCCAGAAAGGAACAACTCGCGAGATATCCCGTCTATGTGACGCGTTCAAAAGACGGCACGTGGTCAGAACGCAAGATCCTGGAGTGGGACGACCCGCGTGGAGCCCACATCTACACCAACAATTGCGGTCAGCGTGTCGTGCTGCCGAACGGAGACGTGCAAATGTCGTTCACGTTTGGCCCGAAGGCCGAGAATCGAATGGTTGCCGGAGTGCGTTCGAGTTTCGACGGCAGCGTGTTGAAAATCGCGGACGTTGGGCCCGAGTTGCACAATCCGGTTGGCCGAGGCTTACTTGAACCGAGTGTCACGAAGTTTGGCGATGAGTTTTGGATGACGATGCGAGCGGAAGATAATCACGGATACGTGGCTGTCAGCAGTGACGGACTGAACTGGGGCGAAAAGCAGCCCTGGACCTGGGACGATGGAACGCCACTTTCAATGTCGACGACTCAGCAGCACTGGCTGACGCACAGCGACGGCCTGTTCCTCGTTTACACACGAAAAGATCCTTCCAACAGCAAAGTGATTCGCTGGCGATCGCCGTTGTGGCTGTCTCAGGTGGATGTGGAAAAACGATGTTTGATCAAGTCGACCGAGCGAGTCGTCTTGCCACTTGTCGGTGACGGAGTTGACGCCCCAAACCAGGTTGCGTTGATGGGCAATTTTGACGTCACCAATGTCAGTCCCGATGAATCCTGGATCACCGTCGGCGAATGGATGCCAAGGGACGGCTATCGCGGCGATGTATTGCTGGCGCGCATCCACTGGTCAAAACCGAATCGATTGCCACTGTGGTAATCGGTGCCATTGATAACGTGAACTTCAATCGTTTCAGACAGGGCGACCGAAGCAATCGCAGTTTGGCGACGAGTGGTTGATTTGTGCAATCGATGCGCCGGACGACAATTCGAAAACACTTGTGCTGGGGCAAGCTCCGCGGCTCTGCTAATCGAAAGATCAGTCGGATCCGTCCAACCTGACTGATCCGGCCGATCAAAGAAAACTGGTAAGAAGATTTGGGGTAAGAAAATGTTCCTACCCCTAATTTTCTTACCCACCCCGGATCAACGAAAATCGAAAGTTGCCAAATTCGTTGCAACCTCCTTCATTCCGCAGATCAGCCAGCGAACATCGGTCGCTTCCATGACGTGTCCCGTCTCCAGCCTGACTGATCATCAACATATACATTCTGAAATTAACGGAGGGAAACATCAGTAAACATCCTTCAAACTCCGTTCTCTCTGTTGCCTCCTGTTCAAAATCCGACACATGATCGTCGACACCGACGCGAGTTTGCGATCAAGACAACTTCCTGAGGTTACATCGTCTTCCGCAGCTTTCGTTATTCGTTATTGGCTGCGGTCGATGAAACCGGCAGCATCTTAGCCACGATCCCAGGTGGGCAAGAAAATTGGGGGTAAAATAAACTTCTTACCCCAAATCTTCTTACCAATTCTGTTTGACAGGATGGATCAGAGTGATTTTCTCCGACATCGGATGAGTCCCTGGCGCCGATGGAGCATTCTTTCGCTTCCCGCCTTTGCTCAGAGCACGAATCAATCCGTCGCGTTTCATTGAATTTCAGTTGGGCGCTTTCCGGTACTTGCTTTCGACGCTGTTGCGGAAGTCGGCGTCGGCAAACGGGTCGTCCGTCTGATGCTGCCAATCTCGTAACGCCTGCTTCAATCGACTTGCCTGATCGGCCAAGGCCGGGTTATTCGATTGGTCAGTAAACTCGATCGGGTCCTTCGTAAGATCGTACAATTCCCACTCCGGTGGATCTTGTAATCGCTCCATGGCTTGTCTGGCCGGATGATCCTTTTCCAATTGCTGCGCCAAAACATTCGCCGAGTCGCCATCAATGGACGCTGAAGCCGACAACTCTCCGGCACGAAGGTTGTGAATCAATTTGAACCGACCATCGGTGATGGCACGTCGCGGGAAAAAAGGCGTACTGCCGTGGAAGTGGAATTCCCCAACCAATGTGTGACGCCAGTCAGCGGAATCCGAATCAACTAGAACGGACCGTAGCGAACGTCCATGCAGTCGCCCCGGCGTATCAACTCCCGCGGCATCCAGAATCGTTGGATAGATATCCACACTTCCTACCAGTCGGTTCGAAACATGAGGCTGGGAAACGCCCGGCCAGCGAGCCAATAACGGAACACGCAGGCCGGCTTCATAGCAACTGGTCTTTCCGCGCGCAAACGGCGGTCCGTGATCTCCCAGGAAGATGATCAGCGTGTTGTCCCAATGATCGGTTTCCTTCAGCAAGTCCGTCAGCATCCCGATCGCTGCGTCGATACGATGCACGCAGTTGTAATAGCCGGCGATCTTGGTTCGCTGTTTCAGCGTATCGATTTGTTGCCAGGGCCAGGGTGGGACATCGTCCGCGGTCAATACCGTCTTCGGCAATCCTTCAACTTGATCTGGAAAGTACTGGGGGCCCTGTCCTCCGCCAGGCAGACGGTCTCGAGCAACATGTGGATCGAACAGGTTAAACATCAGGAACCACGGTCGATCGTTCGATTGGGTGACAAACTCTCGTGCGTATTGCAGTTGCTTGTTAACTTGCCGGCTCCCAAATCCTTCGCCATGGCGCATGTCAAACTGGAACTTATTTTCCGGGTTCACATGCAGCTTGCCAATGATGCCCGTACGATAGCCGGCCCGCCTGAGCACATTGGGCAACAAGTCATCGTACAGATCCGGATGAACCTGAAACCCGACGCCTGCGTTCGCCAAACCGTATTGACCATTGCCATGCGGATACAAGCCGGTAAACATCGTAGAGCGAGACGGACTGCAGGACGCTTGGCTGACGTAGGCCGTTTGAAACTGAACCGAGTGCTTTGCCAATTCGTCGATGTGAGGCGTCTTAGCGATCGGATCACCGTAACAAGAAAGTTGTAGCCCCAGGTCATCGGCAGTGATCAACAGGAAATTGAGTTTTTCCGAGGCGCCGGCAACGCCGGCCGACAGCGCAATAGCGATCACAATCAATCGAACAATCAAATCAGACACGATGTTACCTGTGTTGGCATGAGACGAAAAACAAAAGTATAGCGACCGATCACCCGCTCAATGCTTTCGCAACGAATCTGCAACACGACTGGCTGCCAAATCCCTGGGGTGCGGAGAGACGGCGCGGTGGGGAAGCGTTGTCAACACGACACAAATTGAATCCGTCGCCGGGTCAGCCCAACAGATCGTTCCCGTTGATCCGGTATGCCCAAAGGTTTTGTCACTCAGGTGTGGCGTATCACCTATTTGCCCCAGATCAAAGCCCAACCCGCGCGGTCGAATGTTCCGCGGGTTCTGATTGCTGATCATCCGCTTGATGGTTTCCGGTTTTAGGATCCGTCCGGTCGGATGCAGGAACTCGCCTAAGAATTTTGCAACGTCTTCCGCCGAACCGTGAGCACCACCCCAGGGTGCTCCGAGATTCCTCCAGTATGGACTGTTCCAATCCCAAGACTTCGTCGACGGATCGCCGGCGCCCGACTCGGGAGCGGATCGTTCGACCTGATTCATCACAACGTCAGAAACTTTGAATTCGCCAAGTCCCATCGCCGAGCGGGTCATCTGCAAAGGCTTGAAGATCCGTTCGTCCGACAGATCGGAAATTGAACGGCCACTGATCCGCCGTGCGATCTCCGTCGCCAACAAAATCGCCATGCTTGAATATCCGTACCGCGTACCGGGAGCGAAAAGCAGCGGCGTCTTGACCGCGGCGGCAACGAATCCAGAAAGCGGAGCGTGCACCGCACGCAGACGGCTGTTCTCGGGGAGTTGATCAGGAAGACCGGAGACATGCGTCATCAACTGGCCGATCGTAATCTTCTCACGTCCACCACCTATGAATTCAGGAATGTAACGCGCAACCGCATCATCCAACCCAAAGTGTCCTTCATCGAAAAGCGTCATCACGGCGGCAATCGAGATCGTCTTGGAAATCGACGCCAGCAAGAACATTGCGTCAATATCACGAGCCAAGCCGTAGGAGCGTGAAAAGACATCGGCTCCTTGCCGCACATACAAGGCACTCGACTGAACCTCGCCCTGACGGGCGGCATCGGCAAGAATTGTCCCGGCGTTTTCAAGTTTCATCGGATCAAATCCAAATCCTACACTTGGACAAAATGTCAGGGCTAAACCCGTTCCCAGAATACTGCGTCGTTTCATGCTTCACGTACTCTTCGTGTCGACGTCACCAAAACTACCATGACTCAATTTAACAGATGACAACACGGAAGAGTTCGATTCGCTAAACTCAACTCACCCAGAGCATTTTCAAAAAATAGAATGTCGCCGAACACTCCGTGGTC
>JAGQPO010000152.1 GCA_020426665.1 Planctomycetales bacterium | reverse complement strand
CTCCCGGCAAGCCACAGAAGCAGCCCACTGGGGCAATCCGTGTCACTCGGCATTCACGAATCACAATCCTTGCTGTGGGAGGACGTCATCGGACGAAGCGAAGCCTTTCTGGAATTCTTGCAACCGCTCCTCGCAGCGGTCTCCGCCGGCAGCTTTTCTCCCGATCCCCGAGCTCTGTGGGAGCGAGTGAACGTGGTCCAACCTTCGCTGATCCGCGTCGACGCCGACGAAGTTACCTATTCGCTCCATATCGTTATCCGCATGGAACTTGAGCTTGCGCTGCTCAACGACGAACTTTCCGTGAAGGAACTGCCTTCAGCATGGGACGACCGATATCGTCACTACCTGGGCGTGACGGCCCCAAGCGTCAAAGACGGCGTGCTGCAGGATGTTCATTGGAGCGCAGGGTTATTCGGCTACTTTCCGACGTATACCCTCGGCAATCTGGCGGCGGCACAGCTATTCAATGCCGCCGCGGCACAAATCAACGATTTGGAATCATTGATCGCACGAGGCGACTTCGTTCCGTTGCTGCGTTGGTTGCACGAGAACGTCCATCAACAAGGACGATGTTACAGCGGCGCGGAGCTGATCCAGAACGCAACCGGCACGCCGCTGTCGCCGGACCATTTGATGCAATACCTGGAGAACAAGCTGCGGCCTTTGTACGGAATCTAGTGCTCTGTACCCAAGCCCGTGTCTCCGCCGTCGCCAGGCGGTGGATTCCTCGGATTGACAACCATAGCTTGGTTTTGTCGCCGATTACTCCGTGCCAGGTCTAGTGCTTCGTTTCAATTCAATTTTACGGTAGCGGTACTCGTCAAGAGCTTCGTGGTGGAATCAGGAATCGCCGAAAGTCCTGACGACTTCCGCTACCTTCGAAACCCATATCCTCAGTTGGAACAAAGCATTGTCGCGGCGCAGTGCGATCGAGCGTTGATTTCAACTGTTCCGGTTGCGGCGCAACTGGCCACACGCAGCGTCGATCTCGTCGCCCTTCTTTTGACGGAACATCACGTTCACGCCGGCCCGTTCTAAGATTTGCCGAAATTCAGCAATCGCTCGCTTGGTCGGTGTGACGTATGGCAAACCTTTGACCGGATTATACGGAATGACGTTCAACAGAACGGTTCGTCGGCGCAGCAATTGACCGAGTTCACTCGCATGTTCCGGGCCGTCGTTGACGCCTCCCAGCAAGACATATTCGAACGTCAATCTTCGCCCGCTTGATTCAAAGTAACGATCCGCCGCCGCCAGGACTGCGTCAATGCCGATCTTCCGGTTGACCGGTACCAGTTGGCTGCGAAGTTCTTCGTTCGATGCATGTAAGCTGACAGCCAAATTATACGGCACACCGTTCTGGGCCAGTCGATCGATCGCCGGCGGCAGCCCAACGGTGCTGATCGTGATCCGCCGTGGACTGATCGCCAGACCTTCGGGCGACCTGGCCGTTTCTAATGCACCGAGTACGCGATCCAGATTGGCGAGCGGTTCGCCCATTCCCATCATCACGATGTGGCTGAGTCGTTCGCCTTCATCCAAGCGAGACTGAAGCCGAAGCATTTGTTCAACTATCTCGCCACGTGTCAGATTGCGATCAACGCCGTCGAGTCCGCTGGCGCAAAAAACACATCCCATCGCGCAGCCAACTTGGCTACTGACACAGATGCTGCGGCGGGTTCCGTCGCGCAGCAACACGCATTCGACTTCACCGCCGTCGGCCAGTCTGACGAGCAGTTTGTCCGTTCCGTCGCTGCTGGTTTGGACCGCGGATTCAGTGGCGCGAAAAATCACAAATTCGGCGTCCAATGTTTCACGGAATGATTTCGGCAAGTCGCTCATCTTGTCGAATTCGCTACAACGTTTCTCGTAGATCCAACTGAAAATTTGCTTGGCCCGAAACTTGGGGATCCCGCGATCGGTCAACCACTGGCAAAGCTCTGTAAAGGAAAGATCCAGCAGGTGTCGTCGACCATCGCCCTGACCGATTGGCGACGGACTGTTTCGTGATTGATCAGATTGGATGACTGGAAGGTTCACGCGGTTCGTTCGACTTCGAAAAAGGATTTGGCGGCACTCGACAGGCCGACGCGGAGCAATATAGGCTAGGATGTCTGAAAAAGGGTCAGAAACGAATACTGTGCCCGTGCTATTCCCTCTTGCCCCTTTTCCGCCAGCCTTGTTGATCCGTGTGGTCCCAATCATAGCCCATTATGAAAGAATTCGAAGTCGACGAAAAAGAAGCCCTTCAACGGTATCTGGACCTCACCGCGATCAAAGGCGGCAGCGGCAATGAGCGGGACGTTGCGGATCGCATCGTTTCGATGTTGACCGATGCGGGTCTGGATCCATCAATGGTCACGTTTGACAGTGCCGAGACGCGAACTCGGATTTCGGGTAATTGCGGGAATCTGATTGTGCGGTTGCCCGGTTCCGATTCCGGCCCCAGAACGATGTTGTCGGCCCACATGGATACCGTGCCGATCTGTATTGGCAGTGATCCGGTGGTCGATGGCGATAAAGTCGTCAGCCAAGTCAACACCGGCCTTGGTGCCGATGACCGCAGCGGGTGCGCCGCCATCTTGACAGCTGCGATAGAGCGGCTTCGCAGCGGACATATGGACCTGCCTCCGGCCGTCTTGTTGTTCACCGTCCAAGAAGAGATCGGATTGGAGGGCGCTCGCCATTTGGATGTCTCGAAATTAGGCGCGGTAGACCGAGCATTTAATTTTGACGGGGGCGCCGTTGAACAGGTCACGACCGGTGCGATCGGAGGCCAACGCATGGAGATCAAATTGACGGGAATTCCGGCGCACGCCGGGGCGGCCCCGCAAAACGGCGCCAGCGCGATCGTGATGGCAGCCAAAGCGATCGCCAATCTTGAGTCGGGCGGCTGGTTGGGAAGAATCGAAAAAGGCGACAAGGCCGGTACGGCAAACGTTGGTGTCATTCAAGGTGGTGAAGCGACAAACGTTGTGACCCCTGAAGTGACCTTGCGAGCCGAAGCGCGAAGCCACGACGCAACTTTCCGTGCCGAAATCGTTGCCGAGATCCGTTCCGCATTCGAGGTCGCAGCAGAGAATGTGAAAAACATTCACGGTAACGGAGGAAAATGCGAATTCAGTTCACGCGTGGATTACGAGGCGTTTTGCTTACCAGAAGACGACCCGTCCGTCATTGCACTTGAACAAGCTTTGGTCGCGATCGGCCGCGCTCCGTTTCGCAGAGTCGCCGGCGGTGGATTGGACGCCAACTGGCTGAACGTTCATGGAATCGCAGCGGTGACCGTTGGTTGTGGGCAAATGAATATTCACACCGCGGACGAGCAATTGGATATTCCGGATTATCTTGCCGCCTGTCGGATCGCCACGATCTTAATCGGGCAAGACGCAACGTCATGAACGATGATCAAACGATCTGTCTGTGCTTTGATGTTCCTCGGCGGAAGGTGATCCAATTCATTCGAACGCAGCATCCGAAATCAGCCTCGCAATTGTCCGAGTGCTTCGGCGCCGGGACGGGCTGTGGTTGGTGCAGACCCTTTTTGAAACGCCTCTGGGAATCTGAATCGCCGGAGTCGGAATCGTTGCCTGCTGCCAGCGATTACGCCAAGGCCCGCGATGAGTATCGCAAACATCAATAAATCGAGCCTCTGATACCCGAAAGTCGGCATTCCCGTTGACAGAATCTCGTTAGAACGGACCTGGGAATTGTACATGACCCGCGTGCCGGTTTTTGACTCGACAAGGCGGCCTGCAATGAGTTTTGCTCGACAACGTGTGTTCAGATTGCTATTCTAGACGTCGTGTCTGCCGCTATGTTTTCTGATTAACTATGTTTTCTGATTAAACGTTCGGAAGCAAAAAATGAATCGTTTTGTTTGCTGGATTCTGACCGGTCTCATGTTCTTCTGCGGCGTGATCGGTAATGCTCAAGAAGCAACCGAGTCCCACGCTCGAACGGAGTACTTGTTGAGCCGTGCGGATTTGATGATGCTCCAGACGTTCGGGGACGAAGATGGGAAGGTAAAAATTAGTCGCGTCCAAGATCCGATTCTGAAATTCAAGAATCCGCTATACGAAGCCCAGTCGGACGGCGTGCTTGTGGTGTGGGTCGCCGACGAAGTTCCCGTGGCGTTCGCATCGTATTCGATCCGAAAGGAGAAAGTGATCTTTCGCGAATTGGCGACGTCCAGTGATGTGCCGTTGCGGTGTTCGATTGGCGACAGGGTGGTGTGGGCGCCGGAACCGAAATTTACACGCAGACCTTTGGATTCAACGACCACAGTTCCGAGCGATGCGCGTGTCAGGCTTCGAATCATGAAACGCCAGGGGGAGAGATTCAACAACGGGAATCATCGAATCTTACCAACTCCCCTGTATCGATACCAAAGTGAAGAACAAGGAATCGTTGACGGCGCCGTGTTTGCACTGAGCGACACGAATGATCCGGAAATGTTGATCTTGATCGAAGCCGCCAAACCAAGCGAAAACGCTGCTGCCATCTGGCGTTACACTCTGGCACGCATGAATTCTCAACCTCGGCAGGTTCGTCTGGACGGCCAAGTCGTTTGGGAACTTAGCGGTTATTGGAATAATCCAAAATCAGCGAAGGATCCCTACGTCGAAGCGATGGATAGTGAATTGCCGGAACACCTGCGACTCGATTCAGTGAAATAATCACTTGCGTTGTATTCTCATGGTGATTCGACGCATCCATCGCCGCTTACTCGTACTTTCGACAGCAACCACGCACCGACCAGGAACAGCGGCAACAGTCCGACCATGGCGATTCGCGAACTGTTCGTCATCGCGATGATTGCACCAAACAGAAACGTACCAATAAAGCTGGTCGCTTTGCCGGACAGATTGAAGAATCCAAAGTATTGGGCGTTTTGCCCCGCGGGAATCATCTCCGACATCAACGACCGACTGACGGCTTGAGTACCGCCAAGCACCAGCGCGATGACGGCCGCAAGGATCCAGAAACCGTTCGAGTTTGTGATCCAAAGGGCGGCAATCAATGTAAACGCCCACACCGCGAGTGATACCAGCAGCGTCCGCTTCTTTCCAAATGAATCAGCGATTCTGGCGAATCCAATCGAACCAGGCATGGCCACAAACTGGATCATCAAAATCACTCCCATCAATTCCGTTTCCGGCATTTCCA
>JAGQPO010000151.1 GCA_020426665.1 Planctomycetales bacterium | reverse complement strand
GAACCGGGTGCGATGGCCAACCACTACGAACCGGGGATTCGGGTTCCGTTGATTGTTTCCAGCCCCGGTGTAAGAAATGGCGGTCGAATCAACACCGCTCTTGTAACGCTTGCCGATATCACTCCGACGATATTGGAATGGACCGGCGTAGACGTCCCGTCAAATCTGCATGGCAGAAGTCTGATTCCGATCCTGGATGTCGACCAACCAGAGGGCTGGGATCAAGTGATGCTAAGTCACGTTTGCCACGAGGTGACGATGTATTATCCGATGCGCACCATTCGTAATCGGCGCTACAAATTGATTTGGAATATCGATTGGCGAAGTGAGTATCCCTTGCCGATCGACACACTGCGACGCGCGACTTGGACGGAGACCGTTCGGCGTGGAGATCCGACAATCGGAAAACGCAGCGTTAAGAAGTTTTTGTTTCGCGATCAAATCGAATTGTATGATTTGGAGAAGGACCCTGACGAAATCGTCAATTTGGCTGATGTGCCTGAAATGCAAGATATTCGCCGTCAGCTGTCCGAATCGCTAGATCAATGGATGATTGCAACCGATGATCCCTGGTTGGTTCGCCACCGACTGCCAATGCCCGGAGAACCGGAATCCGCGAGCAGTCGACAAGCCAACGTGGACGAGTCATCCGGTTACGAGTCGATTTTTAATGGGACTGATTTGAGCGGCTGGACGACGCGGCGTGCCGAGCGCGGTGGATACAAAGTAGAAAACGGATTGTTGGTCTGTCCGGCTGACGGCGGAGGGTATCTGTTTACCGACAAGGAATACAGTGACTTTAGTTTTCGGTTCGAATTCCGCCTGACCACCGCCGCAAACAACGGGATCGGAATTCGGTCACCTTTGCTTGACGCCCGCCCGGCCTACGATGGGATGGAATTTCAAATCCTGGACAATATCGGCTACCCGAAGCAATTGAAACCGTACCAGTATCACGGATCGCTTTACGGATTGGCGGCGGCACGACGGGGCGCACTCAAACCCGTTGGCCAGTGGAACAATCAAGAGATCTGGTGCAAGGGGCGACGAGTTGTTGTGACGGTCAACGATGTCGTCATTTTGGATGTGAACTTGGATCATGTCGCCGACCAGGCCTCCCGCGACGAACATCCCGGGCTATTACGTGAATCCGGTCACATCGGTTTATTGGGGCATGGAAGCCGCGTTGATTTTCGAAACTTGCGGGTCAAGGAACTGTGACAATTATGGATCCCGTGCGTTTCAATTTGGCAATAACACATGACATCACCCGCTGGGATTTGACTTGGGCGTTTGGAAAGAAGAAACTATTGCCGGAAACTGACGGACATTGGTGACCATGTCGGTTTCCTCGCCCGCCAGGGGACTACCATGCGGTTTGCCGACTGGCGTTCTATGGCTTTCTTTGTACAAGTGATTCGACTTTCACGACTTAGCCCCACATCGATACGAACACCCTCTGCTGGCAGTCAACATCGCCTGCATTGGTAACAATGAGATTCAATATGATTCAATTCATTCCCTCCACGCGAACCGATTGCTGTCGGTTTTTCACGCCAGACTTGCTGCGCCGACTTCGTGCACTCGCTGTTGTTGCGATCGTCGGGTTATTGACGCAATCGTTGCCTTGCCCCAACGCAAAAGCCGACTCGGCCACTCGCCCGAACATCGTGTTCATTCTTGCCGATGATTTAGGCTACGGTGAACTGGGTTGTTATGGGCAAGAGAAAATCCGAACACCAAATATCGATGCTCTGGCGGCTGGTGGGATGCGGTTTCTACAACACTACTCCGGCGCGCCGGTCTGTGCCCCGGCGCGATGCACATTGATGACGGGCCAGCATCTCGGGCATGCCGAAATTCGCAGTAACCGAGATTCGGGCAACGGCAGAATCTTTCCCGGCCAATTCCCAATTACTGAAGGCGTTGTGACAATTGCCGAAGTGCTGCACGATGCCGGATATGCCACGGGAGCATTCGGCAAATGGGGACTCGGACCGTCTAACACAACTGGATCGCCGATCAAGCAAGGATTCGACCGTTATTTTGGATACAACTGTCAGCGTAACGCACACAGCTATTACCCTCCGTTCCTGGATGACAATGAACGAGAACGGATGGTCAACAAGTATCCGATCCCCGGACATGATGTGAAACCGACCGGCGAAGTCGTTGCCGACGACTATCGCTCGGAGAATTACGCGCCGGATTTAATCCTTGACGAAGCTGTCAAATTCTTGGACAGGAACAAGAACAAGCCGTTCTTTCTGTATTGCCCTTTTGTTGAGCCTCATGTGTCGATGCAACCGCCACAGGAATGGATCGACAAATATCCATTGGAATGGGACAAAGAACACGGCCCCTATCGAGGCGACAACGGGTACCTGCCCCATCCCCGTCCGCGCGCCGCCTATGCAGCGATGATCTCGGACCTGGACGAACATGTCGGAACCATCCTTGGTGAATTGGACAAACATGGACTGACCGACAACACCATCGTCATTTTTACGTCGGACAACGGGCCGACTCACGGCAGCCGCAATCCGGAGTTCCACGTCGGCGGCGCGGGATGCACGTTTTTCAATTCGAATGCAGGACTAAACGGATTCAAGGGCAGCTGCTACGAAGGTGGGATCCGTGTCCCATGCATTGTCCGCTGGCCGGGAAAAGTTGCCGCCGGCAGTCAAAATGACTTTCCTAGCTACTTTCCGGACTGGTTTCCCACGCTGACGGAAATTGGTGGCGGCAAAACCCCCGAGGGACAGACGCTCGATGGAATCAGTCTGGTCGATCTGGTCGAAGGCCGAACCACGAAACGCAATAAGCCGCTGATTTGGAATTTCACCGGCTATGGAGGAATCGTCGCAGTACGTGACGGTGACTGGAAAGCAATTCGGCGGAACCTGAATCAGAAGCAACCGGCCGATTGGGAACTGTACAACATCACTCTTGACCCTTCGGAAACCAATGATCTGGCCGCCGACCATCCGGAGATCGTTAAGAGGTTGGAAAAAGCATTTTTGGCCGACCGAACTGTCGAGCCAGACTTTCCGTTAAATGTCTATGACAATCATTAACGTCGATCGATTCTCCTCCCCCAATCACGCCATGAAATCCCGCCTCGTGTTCCTAAGCGTCGTACTCTTTGCTGCGGTATCGATGGCCGCTAACACGAATGCGGCAAAGCCAGATCGCCCCAACATCAT
The DNA here is from genome assembly GCA_020426665.1 of Planctomycetales bacterium. GTDB lineage: Bacteria > Planctomycetota > Planctomycetia > Pirellulales > Pirellulaceae > Stieleria. Next base: position 2,436 of record JAGQPO010000151.1, on the reverse strand, counting down.
CCTGATTTTTGTCGATGACATGGGATTCGGTGACCTTGGCTGCTATGGTAATGAACACAACAAGACTCCGAACATCGACGCGCTTGCCGCCAATGGCCAACGATGGACCAGTTTCTATGCGTCTGGTTCTTCCTGCGTTCCCAGCCGCAAGGGCTTGATGAGCGGGCGGCACCCTGCGTTCATCCCGCGAGCGACAAACGGATTGAAGGATGATCGCGACGCGTTGATGCCGGCGATGCTAAAACGTCAAGGGTATTCAACCGCAATTCTCGGCAAATGGCATCTGGCCGGTTACCCCAAAGATTTTACCGTTGACTCGATGCACCCGCTGGAATGCGGTTTCGATTATCACTTTGGGACTCCAGGCAGCAACGATGTCCCGGCGCCACCCGGCAAGAAACAAACGCGGGATGTTTTTGACACCTGTGACAAATTCACTTTCCCCGTCCCATTGATTCGAGGCCGAGAAATCGTCGAGTTCCCCGTCAATCAGGAATTGTTGACGAAGCGATATACCGAGGAAGCCGTCAGGTGGATTCAACAACAAAAGTCGAATCGTTTCTTTCTATATCTGGCGCACAACATGCCTCACGCGCCGATTTTTGCGTCACCTGAATTTCAAAACAAAAGTGACGGGGGACGTTTCGGCGATGTCGTTGAAGAAATCGACTGGTCGGTCGGCCAGGTCGTCGCTGCAATAAAGGACGCGGGAATCGAGAAAGAGACGTTAATCGTTTTCACCAGCGACAACGGTCCTTGGACAGCTTTCGGACCGCACGGCGGAACCGCGAAACCGCTGCGCGGTGAAAAGGCCACGACCTGGGAGGGCGGACTGCGAGTTCCCGCCATCTTCTATTGGCCTGATAAGATCAATCCGGGTACCGTCGATGGAATCGGCGCGAACTTGGACTTGTATGCGACCTTCGCATCGTTGGTAGGCGGCGATCAACCACGTGGCAAACCGGGCTACATCTCCACGGACCTTTCTCCGACATTGCTGGCCGGCAAAGAGAGTCCGCGCGATTCATGGGCCTACCATCAAAGCGCATACCGATCGGGCCGATACAAAATCCATGTCACGACCAGCCTGCCAACGGACCCGATTGCACGACGGTCAAGACCAGTTACAAAACACGATCCGCCGCTGTTGTACGATCTGGAAGCCGACATTGGCGAGTCACAGAACATTGCAAGCGACCATCCGGATATCGTCGCGAGACTGCTGGCGGAACAAAAAACATTTCTCGAATCGAAGTAGCGGTCGAGCCAAACACCTGTCCGCCAAAGGCGATACACGTTTATAGCGGACTCAAGACCAAGCTTTGGCAAACCGGATCGGCTTCAGGGCGTAAAAAAACGGCGCGCTGATCGACGGCAACTTGGAACCGTGTTGACTGGTCTCTCGCTGACGCATTCGGGTTGTGAAGGACAGCCTGAGCACTTTACATTCCAGGGCCTTCGTCCAGCCAGAAACTTCTCACGTCACCTTGCTCGTTGGCTTGCCAACAATAGCGGCTGTCGACATCCAAACATGTCAGCCATTGCCCCCTTGCTGCTGCGGTGTCGATACAGACCGCGTGCCCCATATCTAATGGAATCCCGTTTCGTTGCGGTGTGTGTCCGCAAATGATGACGCGCCCGGATTCGTGTTGAGGTCTCTGGATCGAAGAATCCCAATACAACATAAAGTCCGGCTGATCGTCCAATTCCAATTCGGGGAAAACGTTTGCATGAACGAAAATATGGGTGCCGGTAGCGTGATAAGGCTTTAGCTGCTGCTCCAGGAACTCCCAATACCGCTCCGGAATCTCTTCGATATCGTCCGTGCCAAACGACGCCAAGACCGCTTTACCGCCACACGCCAGCCACGCGCGATAAGCGTCAACATTGATTCGCGCCTCAAGCATCATCGATTCATGATTGCCGCGTAGTGCAACCAAACCGTCACCGCTGCGATCGATCATCCAATCCAAGACGCTGCGGCTGTCTGGGCCCCGGTCGATTTGATCACCTAACGTAATGATCTGGTCGTTGGGCGTAAACTTGGCGGCCGACTCCAATCGCTTCAGCGACTTGTAACATCCGTGTATGTCTCCGATTGCCAGCGTCCTCATTTTCACTGTGCCCGAATCCACTGTGCCCGAATCTTCTCAATCACCATTCCATGTGTATCCGCTTTCGATTAACTTCGCTAAACGGCCAACAATTTAGCAAACGTCCTTCAGATTGACGACGCGGGTTTTCCAATCGCTTTGGCAGTGTATGAAACCAAGTTGACGTAGCGCACGAATGTCACCATCCCCAACAGGAACGGCAGCTAATAACTGAGAAGCCGAATGAAGTTGCAAGTCAGCCGGCAATCCACGTAGGCGAGTCTCTCCGAGACTCGAAAAAAACGCTTTGTCGCCGAGATCAGCCTCGGAGAGGCTGACCTAC
>JAGQPO010000150.1 GCA_020426665.1 Planctomycetales bacterium | reverse complement strand
CCATTCCATGTTCGATTGGCCGGAACAAATCCAAACGTCACCGACCAAGACATCTGTGACGTTTACCGATTGTGGCCCCGTCACCGTCAACGTATGTGGACCGCCTGCTGCGAGTAGTTAAAACTTGGCCATCCATCGACCGTCGTCGTCCGCAATTGCTGTTGCGGTCTGTCCCGCAATCGATACGTTGACCTTGTCGCCGGGGCTGGCCCAACCCCAAACCGGCACATTGATACCACGCTGTAAAACCATGTGGTCCGTGAACAGCGAATGCAGGAACGGCTTATCCTGAGCAACCGCAGAAACCAAATCAATCCAGCAGGCTGCAAGGAAGAAAACGAGGATTAATAGTCGCCGGATCAAACGCGGCAGCTTACGGGAAATCAGTCTCATAGGAGTTTCAAGTTATCCTGCGATCGCTTTGGGTGGGTGTCGAATCGCGGGTCCTGCCCGCGATGGTTCATTGGCAATTATAGACTGGCGCAGTGTACAATAATGCCGTAATCTGAACGCGAACCGCAGGATCGGCGCCCGGCAGGGTTGCGACAGCATTTACAATATCCGTCCTCTCCCCCCGCCTCTCGTATTCCCTTCCCGCCTGTTTCTAGCTCTGAAAATCGCACCCGCAAAACTCGCGGGCCAACTGCACTGTTCCATGCGAACCACCCTCCCATCGTTGATTTTCTTTGTTGCACTCTGGAGTGCGACGACCGTCGTGAATGGCGACGAATACACCGTCAACGTCCATTCGGTGGTCAAAGAGTTCTGTGTGGAATGCCACAATGCAAACGTTAAGAAAGGTGAACTTGATCTGACGCAGTTCAAATCCGACAGTGATGTGTCGGATCACTTTCGCCGATGGCAGAACATCGTCGAATTCATTCGTAACGGCGAAATGCCTCCGGAAGATGCCGGGCAACCGACGATCGACCAGCGGAACGCGGTTGCCGATTCCGTCGAACGGATTCTCGTCACGGAAGCGACCAAGCACGCCGGAGATCCGGGGATCGTGTTGCCCAGGCGTCTATCCAATTCAGAGTATGACACAGCAATCCGAGACCTGACGGGGATCGATATCCGGCCGACGCGAGACTTTCCCGACGATCCGGCGGGCGGAGAAGGGTTTGACAATACCGGTGAATCGCTAGGTATGTCACCAAACCTTGTCACCAAATATCTGGCGGCCGCTCAGTTGGTTGCCGATCACTTGGTGTTAAAACCCCGCGGTATTTTCTTCGCCCCGTTTCCGGTGACGTCGTACAACGAACGAAAAAAGCTGACCGAGCAAACGATCATCGACTTCTACGAAAGTCGAAACGTCGACACGATGCAATACCTGGAAGCCGCCTGGCGTGATCGATACAAGTCCACGGTGAATCATACTGACAGCAGTCTGAGCCCGAAGTATCTAGCGCTAGTGGCAAAGACACTGGACGAAGCGTCGGGACAACCGGGGTTCCTTCGCGAATTGGGTGAACGCTGGGACGCTTTACCGGCCCCTTCCAGCGATTCGGACCGTCCGGTCGAGCTTCGCGACTTCCACCAGTTCATCGAATTCTACCATCGCCTGCTCACCCCAACGTCGCTGCAGTTGATCAAACCTGGCGCCGGCAACTGGCCGATCAGCCATCTTGACTATCGTGAACGCGTCGCAGCATCACGCGACAAGTTTGACAGGAGCGTATTGACCCACGAAGCAGTGTTTGACGTCGACAGGATAAAAGCCCCGCGTGCCGACGGAGCAACGTCCTATTCCGTGTTCTTGCAATTTGAATCAGCGTTGGGCAGTGATGACAGCTATGTGATCATCAAAAAATCAATCGCGAGTCTTGCCAATCGCCTGCCGAACAACGACGACGATGCCGCGAACCAGCAGGTTGAATCGCTGCGCCGAATCTTGCGACAGTTCAATCCTTCGCTGGAGCAAGCATTGAAATTCGGAGTACATCCGCTGGGCGATGAAGTCGACGAAGATGCTTTTGTCGTCAAGACTCCCGCGGTGGTCGAAATTCCGGTTACCGCAGAAATGCAACAGTTGCTGAAAGACAAATACCTTGTTGTACAGTGTCAACTGGACGGCCGTCACAGTAACAACGGCGCAGTTCTCGTTCGCCATGCGACGGGCGTGTCAAACAGCAGCATTGAATCAGACCGCCATTCTGCGGAACATTCCAACAATCCAGGTTTGCCCCCTTTTGTTATCCCCAGCGGTCAGACAACACCTCGCCTGTTGATCGATGCCAACAGCACGACGGCCGAGCAGTTGGCCCAATCGGCTGACGTTTTCCTGAACGCATTTCCGAATCAGTTCTTTTTCGTGGATGAAACGCGTGGACTGACCGCAGGCTTTCATTTGGTTGAAGGTTTCTTTCGAGATGATCGCCCTTTGGTCGAAAAGGTTCTCAGCGAAAAAGAAAACACCGAACTTGATCGGCTTTGGCAGGAACTTGATTTTGTGACACAGCGGACGGAGACTCTGCTGCGCGGTTTTGTCTGGTTTGAAAGATCCGAACGTGAAGTGCTGCACGACCAGCGATTCAGTTTCCTGCGTTCCGAAGACCCGCAACTTGTCGAGACTGGCGTACTGGCGAAATTTGAAGAACTGTACCTGGACAAAATGGGGGTCAAACGAATCGGAGACACCATCGACAGCGAATCGCCCGACCCGAAGCGTGACATGATACACGGCTTCTTTGAACAGATTCGAGATGGATTAACGAGGCAGCGAGAATCAGAGCAGATTGCTCAAGAAAATGCCTTGGTCGATCTGGGTCGGTTGGCGCAGCGTGCCTTCCGCCGACCGTTAACCGGCGCCGACCAAAATAGGATTCGTACGTTGTTCGACGAACTGCGTGGCGATGGACAGTCGATCGAAGCGTCGGTCCGTGGCGTTTTGATCGCAGTGCTGATGTCACCGGACTTTTGCTACCTTTGGAACGGCCGGCATGATGGCGACGACATTCTACCACTGGACGACCACGAACTTGCCAGCCGTCTCAGTTTCTTTCTTTGGTCATCGCTGCCGGATGATCAATTGCTTTCCGCCGCCACCGAAGGGCGATTGATCGATGAAAAAGAATTGATCTCACAAACCCGACGAATGCTCGGGGACGAACGCGTTGAGTCTTTCGCACGTGAGTTTGTCGGTCAGTGGTTGCGTTTCCGTGACTATCTGGACAAAGACCCGATTAACGCGGCTGCGTTTCCCGAATACACCGACGAATTGCGGCAAGCAATCTTCGACGAACCGGTGCGTTTGGTGACGCACCTGATTCAAACCGACGGCCGGGTCACAGATCTGATCAGCGGCGATACGACGTTCGTTAACGATGCACTTGCCAAACACTATGGCGGCGATATCGAATCGCAATACCACATCGCGGCGCCGCGTCCCGAGGATGGTTGGAAAATCGTCTCGGGTTTACACGCGTCCGGTCGAGGCGGTCTGTTCGGCATGGCGGTCGTGCTGGCAAAAAACTCGGCGGGCGAACGAACCAGTCCGGTCAAGCGTGGTTTCTGGACGGTCCACCATCTGCTGGGACAACATTTCCCGCCGCCGCCGGCCGACGTACCCGAACTTCCAAAGTCAGAGATGTCGGCTGAAAAGACGATTCGCGAATTGTTGGCATCGCATGTTTCTGAAACAAATTGCGCGATGTGCCATTCCCACTTTGACAGTTTTGGATTGGCAATGGAAGGTTTCGACCCGATCGGACGATTGAGAACAGTCGACGGCGCTGGTCGTCCGGTTGATAACATTGCCAGTTTTCCGGGCGGCGAAACTGGTGTCGGAATCCCGGGCTTGATCCAATACATTGAAGAACACCGACGCGACGATTTTGTCAGAACGATGTGTCGCAAATTTCTCGGGTACGCGTTGGGTCGATCGGTCTTGCTTTCGGATCAACCCCTGCTTGACGAAATGAAGGACAACCTGCAGAAGAACGATTTTCGTTTTTCGGTGCTGTTTGAAACCGTAGTGCGAAGCCCACAGTTTCGCAATCGAAGGAACCAACGATGAAGTCCCAACCACCGAAACCGAATTTCTCGCGGCGTGTCGTTCTGCAAGGACTGGGAGCCAGTCTTGCGCTGCCATGGTTGGAATCAGCAAAACTGATTGGCGGCGACTCGATTGACGTTTTTCCAAAGCGATTCGCGTTTTTGTTCTTTGGCGACGGGATTCATCCGCCCCAGTGGTGGTCCAAAGGAAACGGCAATGCACTTCAACTTGGGCCTGCTTTCGCATCACTGGAATCGATCAAACACAAAATCAATTTTGTTCACGGGCTTCGCCATCCGGATAACGTCGTCGGCGGACATGCCAAAGGCGCCGCCGGTATTTTGACGGGAGTCCAGCCGCTGGGCGGTCGAAAAATCCAGGCCGCAACCAGCATGGATCAGGTGCTGGCCAAACGCTTGGGCGGTGACACGAGGTTACCCAGCTTGGTTCTGGGTTGCGAACGACCGGTCAGCGGCTTTCACGAGTCGAACTTCTCGATGATGTACGCTTCGCATGTCTCATGGAGCTCGCCTGTTTCACCCGTGCCGGCAGAACTTTATCCGTCGCTGGCATTCGACAGCTTGTTCGAAAGCAAGGGCAGTCGCGTGCATCTCAGCGTGCTGGACCGGGTCCTTGAGCAATTGAAAGACGTCAGCGCGAAAGTGTCGCACGCGGACAACGCGAAAATCCAAGAATACACAACAAGCGTCCGAGAGGTTGAGCAGCGTCTGGTGAAGATGCAAGAGCGCGGACTTGACCTTGATACCAGCAATGATCCGCTGAAGGGAAAACGGCCATTGGACGGACTTCCCAATCAAATTGATGAACATTCGCGATTGATGTGCGACATCATCGCCTTGGCTTTTCAGACCGACCGAACCCGGATCGCGACATTGTTGTTAACGAACAACCTTTCGGGCCAAGTCTATCCGTTCCTGGGGCTGAAAGTCGATCACCACAATTATTCGCACAATTGGCAAGACCCAGAGTTTGCATCGATCACAAGGTTTTGGGTTCAGCAGTATGCCTACCTGGTCACGAAGCTCGATTCCATGCAAGAAGGTGACGGAACCGTCCTGGACAACTCTTGCATCATGTTGGCCAACGAACAATGGACGGCCCACAGCGCTCCCAAAATCCCACTCCTCCTGTCCGGCGGCCTTTCGGGAACCTTGGAAACGGGCCGAACCTTGGAATATGAAGATGCCACAGATCGCAAAATGTCTGCACTGTGCTTGACGATCATGGACCGCATGGGAGTGGAGCTGAAAGAGTTCGGAAACGCGACCGATCAACTGGTGGGGTTGTAACGGAATACGACGCAGTCCCGACACGATTTTGGGATACTATTTGCGTGATCCCACGATCTCCCGCCGCCCGCGATCATGGGATTCGCTTGCGACCGACCGCGCCAGAGCCATACAATGGTCTTTCCCTGCTCTGATACCCTGGTTGGAGATGATGACCATGTTTCGCTTCTGCAACCGTTTCGTGTTGCCGGCCGCCTTCGTTGGCTTGGTGATTTACCTTTTCGGTGCGTTGTCCGGTGGTGCACCGGCTGCACGGGCACAGGACTCTGGTTTAGACGCATTTCGAAAGCTGCATCATGAATTGCGAGAGCGAATGGACGCCGACCTGCAGGACGCCGTCACGTTTCTGGAATCGAAAATCGCCGAGAACCCCGATTCCGAAGACCACAACGTACTACGCCACACTCTGGCATCGCGTTTCTCAGACGAGCAAGAATACCGGCAGGCGACCGAGCAGTTTCGCAAGTTGCTTGACTTCTATCTGAAGCATGCCGATCAAAGCAAGAACCTGTTCGGTGCCTGGATGACGATCCAGAGCATGCGAGAGGTAGCCGATGAATCCGGGAACGATAGAGCATTGAGGTTAGCCGTCGACGACACACGAAAGGCATTCAGCAATGCGCCGGTTGATTCAAATTTCGAATTGCTGATGCCACTTTCGCAGCTTGCGATCCTCAAGGCCCAGTTGATGGTGGAGACAGGCGAGGCGAAAGCCGCAAAGGACTTGATCGATGTCCAAGTGCAACGCCTGCGCGACGTCAATGAATCCGACGCCGCCAATGAGGATTCGATGGCGACCTACTTGCACGTACTTCGCGATTTAACTGGCGATGAACGGGGCAACGATCCGTGGCGCGACGATTCCGTTGAAGAATTGGACCGAGCGGTCGCTGCGGCTATCGAAAAATATCCTGACTCGGTCGCTCTACAAACCCTCTACGCGGACACACAGTTGATGATGATCACCAACTGGAAACAAGATGATCCCGGCGCGACGAAAGAGCGAATCGAGAAAGTGTCACCGCGGCTGGCGCGCTTTGCGCTCAATAATCGGTCGGTCCAGGCAACGCTGCGGCGAATCGAGCTTCACAATGAACGGATGGCCGCTGCAAAACCGGTTGCCTCGCTCGTTGGAAAACCCGCACCACAATGGGACGTCGATGCGTGGGCCAACGTCATCGAATTGGACCCCGAGTCGCTAAAGGGAAAGGTTGTGTTGTTGGACTTCTGGGCCATGTGGTGCGGGCCATGCATTGCCACGTTTCCGCATCTACGAGAGTGGCGTGATGAATTCGGCGATCGCGGATTCGAAATCGTCGGCGTCACACAATACTACAATTTCCAGTGGGACGCTGAAGCCAAACGAGCCTCTCGCGCAGGACAAGACATCTCACCGGAAGAAGAACGTCGAACGATCGCCAGTTTTCTGGAACATCATGACTTGAAACACCCCGTCATGGTCACGCCCGAAGGGAGCGACATGCCCAGCGAGTTTTCAGTTCGCGGGATTCCCCATGTGGTGCTGATCGACCGAAACGGAATCGTACAACTGGTCAAGACGGGTGCCGGACAAGCAACAGCTGACGAAATCCACGCCAAGATCATCGAATTGCTAGGCGACAAAGGCCTGGGCAAGTCCGATCCGAAGTGATGGTGGAGATTTGACGCCGAGTCGACGGACCGTGGACGCTCAAAAAAAAGCCTAGGAGATGATGAGAACGCGATTCACACACGGCATCGCTAAGCGATTGCACCAAACAGATCATTTATCTCTAGCATCTTCTCCGCAACCGATTTCTCCAGCGATTTCAGATCGGTTTGGCTTAAGTGAAGCGATGCAATCATGTCCATGTCGACGCCCAAGCCGTCTGGGTGTTCGGAGGCCCCATTATCGATTGCCGACGACATGACGTCCGCCAAATAAACGATCGCAGTCAATACTTGATGCTCAGCGGGCGCATGGTTGGGTCGATGATGAAACCTGGCGACGGCCTCAAGCGACGGCGGAAAATTCCACATGCAGCAAAGCGTTCCGCCAAAGTCTTCGTGAGTTGCTCCTATCGCATCCATTTCTGCTTCACACAGCGTGTCATATCGCCCCTCCACGAAGTGGGAGAACGCCGTTGCAAACGCCCGTCCGCAAGTCTGCAACTCGACGATGATTCCAATGTCATGAATTAGACCTGCCATAAAAGCCTGGCCTTCATCTTCAAGCCGGTGCATTCTCGCTATTTCCTTCGCAACGTTAGCAACGGCCAGAGAGTGATTCAAAAGTTCACTCGTCGCAAACCCAGGCACCGTGCAATCCGCATGAAACAACTTGTCAAAACTTGTCGCAATGGCGATGTTTTTAATCGCGTTAAAACCAATCAAGACAATGGCATCTCTAACAGAGCAGACTTGTCGTGAAAAACCATAAAATGATGAATTCACAACCTTTAGAACTCTGGCAC
>JAGQPO010000149.1 GCA_020426665.1 Planctomycetales bacterium | reverse complement strand
CGTTACTCAAGCTTGAAAGGACGGTTCATCAGTGCTTCGGTCGCTTCGGGCGTTTTCGCCATCGTCGGCTCAAGTCGCCAGTGGGCGTGCGTCGGATAGCCGAGTAACTTTGCCCGTTCGCGACGCAGCGCCAAGATCTCGGTGATGATTCCGTTGTTATCGTGTTCGTCCCCGTTGTCACATCGGTTGTAATAGGTCCGCCAAACCTGTTCGCGAAGAGGTCGGTTTTTCGAGTACGTTAAAAATGGATCCATCGACGAACGGGTGTTGGTCACGGCCCACTGATTTGGCTTCTCGCGTTCCTCCGCGGCGCGTTTCATTGAGGCAATGACGCTTGCCGGCAACCCATCAAGGTCGGATTCTTTTTCGATCCATGTGACGAACCGTTTTTCGTCTTCGAGCACGTTTTGACTGAAATCGGTAAACAGGCGTGCCAGATCTGCATTGATTCGTGACAACCTGGCTTTGTCGCTTTCGCCGAGCTTCGCCCCACGTCGAACAAATGTCTTGTAAAGATCGTCGATCAATCGCGTTTGCGCGACCGTCATTTCTTTCTTGGCATCCGACTCGTAAATGGTCTTTAAACGCTCAAACAGTTTCGAGTTTTGGTAGATGCTGTCGGAATGCGCCGACAACTTTGGTGCCACCACTCGCTCGATATCCGGGATCGGACCGAGGTTCAAGTTGGACGAATACACGCCAAAGATTGAATCAAGTCGGTTCAGCGCCCGGCCGGCGTTTTCCATGGCCACGACTGTATTGTCGAATGTCGCCGGTTCGGGGTTATCGGCAATCTGCCCGATTTCGTGCGAAGCCATCTCGATCGCCTTGTCAAAGGCAGCAATAAACTCTTCGCTGCGAACCAGATCCCAAGGTGGCACTCCTCCGTACGGGCCGGTCCATGGTTTCAACAGTACCGAATCGGTCATCGATTTTCGCTCCTTCGTTCCAGTGGTCTCTTCTTGGGCGCTTGCAATGCCCAGACAAAAAATGGTAAAGCCGAGGGATGCCGCGGCGATGGTTGTTCGTTTCATATCACAGTGCGTGGCGTGATGAAGGTGATTCGGTTAGGCCCGACTACAGTATACGTGTCAAAGGCACGATGGCATAAGTTCATGATCGTCGGAGTTGGACGAATTCGCGTGTTCGCGCGGTCAGTGCCTGTTCGGTGGGGAGTCGCTCCATTGAACTGGCACCGTAAAACCCGTCAATATCCGAGACGCGATCCATCACAAACTGGACGTCGTCGGGGACTGCGATCGGCCCGCCATGACAAAGTGTGATTACATCGGAGCGTACTTGACGGGCTGCCGCCGCGATTTCTGCTACACGTTCAACACTTTGTTCCAGCGTCAGCGCCGTGTCGGCACCGATTGATCCGCTGGTAGTTAAGCCCATGTGCGCGACCACGATGTCGGCGCCGGCGGCGGTCAGTTTTGCGGCTTGATCGGCATCAAACGCATAGGGTGTCGTCAGTAGCCCCATTTCGTGGGCGGCCGCAATGCAGTCGATCTCGTGCTGGAATCCCATTCCCGTCTCTTCCAGGTTGGCGCGGAACGTCCCGTCAATCAGTCCGACGGTCGGGAAGTTCTGGATTCCCGCGAATCCCATTTCTTTCAATTCGCGAAGAAACGGATCGCGAAGCATAAACGGATCAACGGCACAGACGCCCGCCAGAACCGGCGTCTGTTTAACCACCGGTAAGACCTCGCGGCCCATCTCTTTGACGATCTCATTTGCGTTTCCGAACGGCAGCAGGCCCGCCAACGATCCGCGTCCCGCCATTCGATAGCGCCCCGAATTGTAAATCACGATCAAATCAATTCCGGCGGCTTCTTCGCACTTGGCACTGATACCGGTTCCGGCCCCGCCGCCGATGATCGGTTGCCCGTCAGCGATTTTCGCGCGTAAATTCGATAAGATTGATTCTCGGGTGTGCATTAGAGTTTGGTCTCCGGATCGAAAGAGATAATGCTTCGTCAGTTTTTGTTTTTGGAGTACGACGGACATCCTGTCCGTCGTCAAGTGCCGGTTTCGACGGACTGGAAGTCCGTCGTACAAGTCTTGCTTACCCCCGGCATTGATCCTCGACGCGGTGGTATTCCGCGACGATCGCATCGGCAAACGCCGGATCATTGATGTGAAGTGGTAATCGTAGGATGCGGCGGGTCGCGGTTTGCTCAAGGCGTTTTGTCAGCGTATCAAACAAGGCTGCATTGGCTTCGGGGTCGTGAAACGGTCCGCCTTCGATGTCCAACGATGACACTCCGAGTTCTGGAATGACAACCGTAAGGGGTGCGGTGGACCGATTCAGTTTGTTTGCGATCCAAACGGCTGCCGCTTCGTTTTCCTGGGCGTTGGTCCGCATCAAAGTGACCTGCGCATTGTGGACGTGCAGTTTTCGATCCCGCAGCGGTTCCGGCACGGTCTCCACGGCGCCAAAGTTTACCATGTCAAGCGCGCCCAAACTCAACACGTACGGTATCCGACTGGAAAGGATCCTATCGAATCGCTGCGCCCCGGCAGGAAACACTCCGCCGACAATTTCGTCGGCGACTTCCGTTGTTGTCACATCCAAGACGCCTTGGATCAACCCCGACTCGACCAGTTGTTCCATCGCCCGCCCGCCGGTTCCGGTCGCGTGAAAGACCAAGCATTCGTTGCCGAGTTGCTCCAGCGATTGACGAACCATCGATACGCATGGTGTCGTCACACCGAACATCGTCATCCCAATGGTCGTTTTGACTTCGGCGTCTGCGATCGAGTGCGAGACCATTCCGGCCATGGCGTGCGCCGCGTTGGAAAGGACCCTTCGTGACACGTTATTCAAACCGGCCACGTCGACCACCGAATACATCATCGTGATGTCACTGCAATCGATATACGGGGCGGTATTGCCACTGGCAACGGTCGATACCATGACCTTGGGCAACCCGATGTCAAGCGCCCGCATCGCCGCGGTGATCAGCGCCGTTCCGCCGCTGCCGCCGATCCCAATCACACCGGAAACGCGTCCCTGCCGGCACTGATCAACCATATAGTTGCGCAAGTGCACTCCCATCGCCGTTACCGCGGCACCACGTTCGATGCTGCGATCCACCGTCGCGTGATCGCCGGCGCTATCGCTTTCATGGACACGGCCATTCTCGATGACCTGCTCGCGAGTGACGTCCGGGGTTCCGATCGCTTCCCCTGCAGTGCTGACGTCGACTGTTTTGGTTGCGACTCCCGCATCACGCAGACACTTCGCGACAAAATTCAATTCGTCGCCCTTGGTGTCCATCGTGGCGATGGCATAGACAGATCGTTGCGTATTGTCAGTCATTGATTGGTGTCACGTGAGTTGATGTCATGCGAGTAGGTCATGCTGTGCATGACGATGCCACTACTTTGCCGCCGCGTGGACCTTGACCGGTTTCGCGGTCTCCGATTCCATGGTGTCGGGCAGCTGAAAGACGTCACCGTCGGCGTTCGAAAAATACAGATGCGAGTCCGAGGGCATTCTGCCGTGGCCGTCTGCCCAGATTGCGATGAAGGCCGGATCCGCATCTAACGCTCGCCGGACATAACCGTGATTCATCGGACTGTTGCGGGTCAATTGTCGCATCACGTTCCAGGTTTCGCCGAAATCGCGACTCTGCCACATCACCACTTCGCCGCCGGGATTGTATGCCTGTGGCCCATCGGCGGTCGGACCGATCACGCGCCAGTCATCGTCGGCCAGCAGCCACAACTCGCCCATGTCGTAGTTGTTGTCCGAGGTCGCGATTTTCGACATCGTCCACTTTGATCCCGTCCACCGCGCCAGCATCCAAGTACGAGGGTCATTCTTGGGTCCCGATTCGTAGCCGCCACTGGTGATGTACAGCAACAGGGGGCGGTTATGTTTGTCATACCGCAAGTCTTTCAGGTAAACATTCAAGCCTTCGGATTCATAATCGTGAACCAGCGCATCATTCGTGATTTCAGTCAGCGGCAACTCCAGCGGTTTGCCGTCGACAGAGTGCCAACTCGCTCCGTTGTCTTCGGTTTCTACGTAATAAAGATTGGTTCGCCAATTCAGCCCCTTCGCTTGCGGATGATAATTAAACATCGATCCCAGTTTTGACTGGCCGATGCCGGTGATCTGGTAGTGCCCTTGACCGATCGCGGCGATCCGCTGCCACTGACTCCAACTGCGTCCGTCGGCACTGTTCATGAAGCAGATGGTTCGGGCCGCGGGGTAGTTGTATCGCGTGAAGAAGACATGAAACCCCTGGTCGGCGGAATGCCATGCCTGGACGTAGGAGAAATTCGTGATCGCGGCGGTGCTGTCACCGTCGGCCCGTGTTGCGCGAACAAGCGTGAATTCGTCCACGTCGTATGGTCGGACGCTGCGATGGATGTATGATGGACGGGCGCGGCCGTGGGAAGTCGAAAAGATCCAAATGTATCCGTCGTTGTCAATGGAAATCACCGGGTTGTCGTGGGCATCGCTGGTCTTTTTGTCCAACAGGATCGTCGGCCGCGGGACCGTACCGGTCGCGTGATCATAAAACGAAACCATGTGCAACAGTTTTCGGCTATCATCCTTCGTGGCGCCGCCATAGCAAAAGAAGGTCTTATTGACCTTTTCGCAATAGATTGCAAACGGCTTGTGCTTGGCACAATAGGTTCCCATGCCACCGCTATACTTATAAACGTACTCGTCGTTGGACGGTTGGTTCATGTACCAGATTCCACGGTATCCGTCGGCCTTGGCGTTAATCGTGGGGACGTCGTCCTGCCCAGCCTCCTGCGCAGAACCGGGCGACACCACCAGGGCCGAGCCCAGCACGATACTGATTCTCAGGAATTGTGAAATACGACAATCAAACAAAGTATGTCTCCGAAAAAATGACGCCCCGGAATGACCCATGATCCACCGCTTTCGATTGTTTTCCGTTCACGTCGTGACCGCGATTGTTTCAACATGCATCCTCGGCATGCCCATTGTAACCGACGCGTCGGCGAATGACTGGGCACAGTTCCGCGGCCCCCAATCGCGCGGCGTTTCTGATGCC